>JBLHIE010000067.1:0-9413 GCA_047614925.1 Arenicella sp. | reverse complement strand
CAATGTGCGGTAAAGCATACGACCCAAGATTAATTGTTGCCTGGCCTTCAGCTGAATTGGCAGTGATGAGTGGTAATTCTGCCGCAAAAGTATTGTTGCAAATAGAAACAGCTTCCCTTAAAAAACGTGGTGAAAAAATTACACCAGAGAAAGAAGCAGAGTTGTTTGACAAGATAAAATCGCGTTATGATGAGCAGATTTCTCCGTATTATGCAGCTGCAAGAATATGGACAGATGCCGTGATAAATCCGTTAGACACCAGGTCTTGGATTTCTATGGGTATTGAGGCTGCAGACCATGCTCCTATTGAAAAAAAATTTAACATGGGTGTTTTACAAGTGTAGTAAATAATACCTATCTTCTTATAAATAATAAATGGCTAATATTCTAATTAGTCATTTTTTTATGCCTTATTTTTACATCCTAATAGCATAAACATGAGTAAAGCAATATACATTGCCACCGTAGAATCTGATAGTGGTAAATCTTTAATATCATTAGGCTTACTAAGGATGATGTTAACCAAATCTACTAAAGTGGGCTATTTTAGACCCATTATTAATGAATTTGACAACAATGGCTATGATGAACACACTAATACGGCTATTAATTTCTTCAATTTAGATATTGCCTATGAAGATTGTTTTGCATACAAACAAAGTGAAGTTGTAGCGCTTTTAAGCGATGGAAAAGAGGATGAAGTGATTCAGAAGGTTATTGAAAAATACAAAAAACTAGAAGCAAATTATGATTATGTTTTAGTGGAAGGAACAGATTTTTCTGGTGAAGGCGGCTTTACAGAATTAGATGTAAATCTAATGATTGCTAAAAACTTAAACATTCCTGCCTTAATTGTAGGCTCTGGAAACGGAAAGAAAAAGAAAGACTTCGTCAACACCATGCAATTGTCTTACAATTCTTTTATCAGTAAAGAAGTAGACGTTATTGGTATTGTTGCCAATAAAATTGAAACCGATGAAGTGGACTATATTCGTGAAGAATTAGTTAAAAGTTTTCCAGCAGCACTACAAATAGATATCATTCCAAAAATAGATTTTTTGGCTTTTCCAACAGTAAAAGAAGTTGTGCAAGCTTTAAAAGGCCGTGTTTTATTTGGAGAACAGTTTTTAGACAATGCAATTGGTAGCTATAGTACTGGTGCCATGCAACTAAGAAATTACTTAACTAGAATTAAAGAAAATGCGCTGGTCATTACTCCCGGAGATAGAGCCGATATTATCTTAGGCGCACTGCAAGCAAATGCGTCTAAAAATTACCCTAAAATTGCAGGAATTATATTAACAGGAACCCTGATTCCTGAAGAATCTATATTAAAATTAATTGAAGGTGTGCAATCTACAGTTCCTATTGTATCTGTTGATGGAGGTACCTTCGGAATTTCAAATAAAATTGGTGCTGTAAAATCTAAAATTTACTCCACCCACAATAAAAAAATACTCTTATCACTAGATACTTTTGACACCTATGTAAATGCAGAGGGCTTGACAAATACGCTAACTTCTTACAAATCTAATAAGTTAACACCTAGTATGTTTCAATACAGTTTACTGCAAAAAGCAAGAATTATTAAAAAACATATTGTATTACCAGAAGGTGAAGACGAACGTATTTTGAAAGCAGCTGCACGTTTACAATCGCTAAATATTGTAGACCTAACATTGTTGGGCGATCAGAACACAATGCAACTAAAATGCGATCAAATTGGTTTACAAATAGATTTGGATGCTTTGAATATTTTAAACCCTGAAGATTCTGTTTATAATAAAGACTTTGCAACTACCTTATTTGAAGCTAGAAAACACAAAGGAATGTCTGAAGCTACCGCGAACGATTTGGTACATGATGTTTCTTACTTTGGTACTTTAATGATTTTAAATGGTTTGGCAGACGGCATGGTTTCTGGAGCCATTCACACAACCATGCACACCATAAAACCAGCCTTGCAATTAATTAAAACAAAACCTGGCGTTTCTGTAGTTTCCTCTGTATTTTTTATGTGCCTATCAGACCGCGTTTCTGTCATGGGAGATTGTGCTGTAAATCCGAATCCGAATGCAGAACAACTTTCTGAAATTGCCATTTCATCTGCAGCTTCTGCAGAAGCCTTTGGAATTGAAGCAAAAGTTGCAATGTTGTCTTATTCTTCTGGAAGTTCTGGAAAAGGTGAAGAAGTAGAGAAGGTTAGAAAAGCAACCGAATTGGCGAAGGCCAAAAAGCCAGATTTAAAAATTGAAGGACCGATTCAATATGACGCTGCTGTAGACATGTCTGTTGCAAAAACGAAAATGCCAAATTCTGAAGTTGCAGGACAAGCTTCTGTATTGATTTTTCCTGACTTGAATACAGGAAACAATACCTATAAAGCCATTCAGCGAGAAACTGGAGCATTGGCAATTGGGCCAATGTTGCAGGGCTTAAATAAACCTGTAAACGATTTAAGTAGAGGTTGTACTGTAGATGATATTTTTAACACTGTTTTATTAACCGCAATTCAAGCAAATCAATAACATATGAATATTCTCGTTTTAAATGCAGGTTCTTCTTCACTGAAATATCAACTCATCGAAATGCCTAGTCAAACTGTAAAATGTATTGGTTTGATTGAAAAAATAGGAACAGAACAGGCTATTTTTTCTTATGAAAAAAATGGTGTAAAAAAAACTAAAAAACTATCCATACTAAATCATACTGTTGGGTTAAAAAAAATTGCAGCTACTTTATTAGATCCAAAAACAGGTGTTATACAAACTGTTGACCAAATTAAAGCAATTGGACATAGAGTAGTTCATGGCGGAAGTAAATTCAGCAAAACAGTAGTGGTAGATAAAGCAGTTAAAAAAAATATTCGGGCATTGTCTGATCTCGCTCCCTTGCACAACCCTGTAAATTTAGCCGGAATAGAAATTGCAGAAACTATTTTTACATCTGCAAAACAAATTGCCGTTTTCGATACTGCTTTTCACCAAACAATGCCCAAAGAGGCCTATCAATACGCTATAAAAAACTCGTTTTTACAAACACATAAAATTAGAGCTTATGGTTTTCATGGCACAAGTCATAAATATGTTTCAGAAAAAGCAATTGCCTATTTAGATGCCAAATCATCCAAAAAAATAATTAGTATTCATTTAGGCAATGGCTGCAGCATGTCTGCAATTAAAAATGGTAAAAGCATTGAAAACTCGATGGGGTTTGCTCCTATGAATGGTTTAATTATGGGAACTCGTTCAGGAGACATCGATCCATCCGTTATTTTCTATATGATGAATAGCCTAAATAAACCTAAAAGAGAAGTCTATAATTTATTAAATCAAGAATCTGGAATGCTAGGCTTAACTGGTGAAGCAGATTTAAGAGAAATCTTAAAAAAAGCGGCAAACGGAAATGAAGAATGTAAAAATGCCTTGAATTTAGCTGGATATAGAATTCGGAAGTTTATTGGTTCTTATACGGCAATTTTAAACGGATTAGATGCCATTATATTTACCGCAGGAATTGGAGAGAATTCAGCTGAAATGAGAAAATTGGCTTGTGAAAACTTAGACTTTTTAGGAATTCACTTAGATTCAGAAAAAAACAATATGCACTCGAAAGAAATTCGAGAAATTCAATCTTCAAGCTCTAAAGTAAAAATATTGGTAATTCCTACAAATGAAGAAATTGAGATTGCAAAACAGTCTTATGACCTACTGAATGCATAAATACAATTTTTAAATTGCATTTAAAATTGTAGAACCACAATCAAATTTTTACATTTGTACATATAATTAAAATGAAGTATAGAAATGGGTAGAGCATTCGAACTTAGAAAAGGACGTAAAATGAAACGTTGGTCAGCAATGGCAAAAACGTTTACCAGAATTGGTAAAGATATTGTAATGGCTATTAAAGATGGTGGTCCCAATCCTGACTCTAATTCTAGGCTAAGAGCCGTAATGCAGAATGCAAAAGCTGCAAACATGCCTAAAGAAAACGTAGAACGTGCCATAAAAAAAGCAACGGATAAAGATACTGCTGACTATAAAGAAGTTTTATTTGAAGGCTATGCACCACACGGAATTGCACTTCTTTTAGAAACGGCCACTGACAACAACAATAGAACGGTAGCTAATGTGAGGTCTGCTTTTAACAAGTGTGATGGAAACTTAGGAACTTCTGGATCTGTAGTTTTTATGTTTGACCATGTGTGTACGTTCACTATTAAAAAAGAAGACATTACCATTGACTTGGAAAACCTAGAACTAGAATTGATAGATTTTGAAGTAGAAGAGGTTTTTGATGATGAAGAAGGAATTATTATTTACGCTCCGTTTGAGCAATTTGGTGCCATTCAATCTTTCTTTGAAGAAGGCAATGTTGAAATTTTATCTTCTGGTTTTGAAAGAATGCCAACAACCACCACGAAACTTTCTGAGGAGCAACAAGCAGATGTAGAGAAGCTTTTAGAGAAATTAGAGGAAGACGATGATGTACAAAATGTATATCATTCTATGGAAATGTAAACCATTCAACTTATATAATTATCAAATCCAATGTTTTTTTTCGTTGGATTTTTTTTGTCTCCGTTTCTATAAAATGAATTATAAAATGAATTTCTTTTGGAACTTCAAATTTTGACAAGTTTGCTTTTTCAAGGCTCAAAGTACTCGCAGTTCCTTCAACAATCAAAATCAACTTTTGCCCTAATTTTTCATCGGCAATTCCTGCAACGAAGAAACGTTGGTGGATACTATTCGCTAATTTTTCTTCTATTTTTTCTGGATGCAATTTAATTCCTCCAGAGTTTATAACATTGTCAAACCTTCCTAGCCAATCAAACTGTGTGTCAGAAATTAAATCTACCACATCATTGGTAAATATAACTTTATTAGAAATTTTTTCGTTTTTTATAACCAAACAATTTCTTTCATCTTTGTAAATGATGGTGTTTGGTAGTGTTTGATAGAATGCGCTATTTCGAGCATTTTTCGGCAAAGTAAACTTTTGATTACCAGCAAATTCTTTTGTCACATTCTCTTGAAATGATTGGAAATTATTTAATTTCTTGACCGCTATATGTGTAATGGTTTCTGTCATACCATAGGTAGCAAAAACTGCTGTAGCAATAGATTGTAATTTTATCTGGAGACTGTTTGAAACAGCGCCACCACCAATAATTAATTTTTTAATTTGAGGTAATTTATCTATCGAATTCTCTACTTGTAAAGGCACCATTGCAGCAAAGTCATATCCTTTAGAATTATCTTTTAACGGATTAGAACTAGCCGCAACAACATCTATATGCCAACCTAAAGTAAGTGCCCTGATGAGCATCATTTTACCTGCTATATAACCTATTGGCAAACACAACAAGGCTGTAGTTTTTTCTTTTAACTCAAAATAATCGCCTGTTGCCAAAGCAGAATACTGCATTTTCTTTTTCTGTAATTCGATAAATTTCGGAGTCCCTGTAGATCCAGAAGTTTGCACCAAAATCACTTCTTTTTCAGAGAACCAGTTCTCTAAAAAAAAATGAACTTCGGGAGAAAAATGAAATGCATAAGACAACAAATCATTTAAACCATCAAATGAATTGCTATTTAATTTAAAATCTTTATGATAGGCTGTGTGCTTCAATTTTATTTAAACTTCTGTAGATTCTTTTAAACGCTCTGGCATTGTAATTTTGCCTGTTAATTTTTCTTTCCAATTTGTCCAACCATATTTTTTAGAAAATAAAAATAACATGATAGGATACAAAATAAAAACTGGTAAAAACATTTCCCAAGATACAGCCGGTTCAGAAATATCCTTATAAAGAGCATCCGTTTGGAAAACTGACCAATCTGTAGTTACAAAAAATGCAGCTGTAATATTATTAACGGCGTGTAAACCTAAAGAAATTTCTGTTCCTTCATCCATTAGCGTTACAATTCCAAAGAACAAACCTGTACCAATATAGTAGACCATTGTTATTTCCCCAAGCTTCGCTACTTCCGGGTTTGTGCCGTGTAATAATCCAAAAACGATAGAGGTTACTAATAAAGGAGTTAGTTTAGAATTAAAAAAGAATACAAGTGATTTATTAAAATTAGAATCAAAAAAACTAGAAAAGGCATTTGAATCAGTTATAAAAAATTGTAGAATAGAGATTGCTAAAAAAATAATTATAACGTTCAATAAGTCATATTGAAACTCATTTATTACAAAAATAATTATAATAATGGAGAGTAAAATATATAAAAAATAAAAAGGGAATTTTTTACTTGTTACAGATATTCCAATTCCCTGCATAAAATAACCTCTAAAAAGTAATTCTTCAAAACTTGTTTGAAAAGGGATGAATATAAAAGATATTGCCACCAGAATAAAAAACGGAGTGGCATTAAAATTCCATGTAAAGTTTTCAGGTGCTAATAAAATAGAAGCATAAGTCATGCCTATTGCCAAAATTCCCCAGATAAAAAAACCATAAAAAAAGCGTTTCCAGTCTATTTTAACTCTGCTCGTAACTAAAGACGTAAAACTTCTTTGGTGGATGTATTTCACACCAATAAACAAGAAAATTAATCCAGCTAAAAACATAAATAGCATTAAAAATAGCAAGAAATTTTTATCTAAACCCGCAGTCATAAAATTATCTTTTGCAAACGCTGCAAATTGAGCAGAGCTTTCAGATTTTGCAAAGGCTGCCATCACTAGCGGTAAAACACCTAAAACCTGCCAACCAAAAAAGACAATTACAATTGTAAATAACCAATGGTACCAATCGTTTTTACCTTTATATGCTTGTTGAATGTAATTCATATTTTATAAATTAAAATTCCATTTTTTGGAATTGTTATAGTGTAATGTTCCGTTTTTAACTTCTAGCGGACTCTCAAAGTTATTGGTAAACAAACCACCTGTGCCTAGACCCTGAGGTAATTTATTCTGCAAAGTATGTGTGAATTGCGCAATTGCACTCAATCCAATATTACTTTCTAAGGCAGAAGTAATCCACCAACCTACGTTGCTCTTTTCAGCGAAACCAATCCATTCTATACTTCCACCAAAACCACCAACCAAACTTGGTTTTAGAATGATGAACTGTGGTCTGATCGTTGCTATTAATTGCTGTTTTTCATCCCCAGAAAAAATGCCAATTAATTCTTCATCTAAAGCAATTGGCAAAGGTGTTTTTTCGCACAGTAAGGCCATTTCTTCCCATTGACCTTGCCGTATAGGTTGTTCTATAGAATGTATCTCTAATGCTGATAGTACTTTTAATTTTTCTAAGGCATTTTCTGATGTAAAACCTCCATTTGCGTCTACCCGCAATTCTATTTCATTGGCTGAAAATTCTTTTCGAATCGATTTTAACAACCTTATTTCCGCCTCAAAATCAATGGCACCAATTTTCATTTTTATGCAAGAAAAACCTGTTTTTAATTTTTCCTTAATTTGACTTTTCATAAACTCTTGGTCTCCCATCCAAACCAAACCATTAATCGCAATTGCTTCTTTTCCTTTGGTGAATTCTGAAGGAAATAACTCAAATTTATTTTTACTTTGTAATGATAAAAAAGCTTGCTCCAATCCGAATTGAATGGAAGGAAACGCAAAAACCTCTGCTAACAAGTAGCCGAATCCTAGGTTGATGTTTTCACAAACCCAATTTAGTTTTTCTTCGTAGTTTGAGACATCATCAATACTTAAACCTCTAAACAAGCCTGTTTCTCCAATACCTGTTTTACCACTTTCTTCTAAAATGATAAACCAAGTTTCTTTTGTTCTTAAAATACCGCGAGAAGTACCACTCGGATTTTTAAAATTCAATAGGTATTTCTTATAGCTTGCTTTTATCAATGTAAAATTTATTTATTAATTCTCTAAGTATGCCTTAAAATTATTCAAATATGATTGATCTTGAGCTTGAAAGGTACTCCTAAAATAAGGAAACATGCATGCCATTATAAAAGATTCACTTTGGCAACTAGCGTTTAGCGTAATTGTTGTTATTCCTTTTTCTTCAGAAAAAAGGTAATCGTCTTTTTTTAGCATGTTTTCTGCATCAAAAAATAAGGTTACTTTTTCGTTTGGCACGTATGCCATAATTTTTTCTGTCATTACAATCTCTTGCCCTTGATTTAGTACTACAACATCATAAATACTACCTGTTATACCAGGGTTTTTATTTACAACCTTCACCGATTTAATATCTGGAATCCAGTTTTGAACGCTGTCAATTTCCATAAAATTACTAAAAACTTCGGGCAATGGTTTTTCAATAGAAATTTTTGCTGAATAGTTTGTTTGTTGCACTAACAAACCTGTTGCTAAAAAAGCAACCACTAAAATAGAAATGATAATTAAAATTATCTTTATTGTCTTCATATATTATTTTTAAAAGAATTGCCCTATGCTGAACAAAATAGCAAACAAAAAAGTACTCAATGCTACTTTTTTCAACTCGCCGTCTAATGCCGCAGGAATGGTGTTATTTGATACTGTAACCATATTTTTTACTAAAGGAATAAAAGCCACTAAAAATATAAATTCATAAATGGAACTGAAATTTACAATCGTATAAGCTACTGCCGCAAGTAATGCCCCAATAATTAATGTGGAATGGTATTTTTTTGCCTTTACAATTCCTAGTTTTACCACTAAGGTGTTTTTATTATTTGCTTTATCCTCTTCCCTATCTCTTAGATTGTTCAAGTTTAAAACCGCTGTACTTAACATACCTATAGAAATTGCTAGTAAAAATATTTGAAAATCGAGTTGTTTCGCATACAAAAAATAACTACCCACTACACTTAATAATCCGAAGAAAACAAAAACAAAAACATCCCCAAAGCCACTATAACCATAAGCTGAGTTGCCTACGGTGTATTTAATTGCAGCGGCAATAGATGCCATTCCTAGACCGAAAAACAAGAAAGAATATCCGAAATTCTCACTTCCGAAAGCTACATAAATTAGCAACAAAGCAATAAACACAGTAATAATTGCGGTAAATATCATTGCCATTTTCATTTGCTTTGGCGTTATGGCTCCTGAGGAAACCATTCTTGCTTCTCCAGTTCTGTTTTTATCAGTACCTTTGATACCGTCGCCATAATCATTTGCGTAATTAGACAATACTTGAAAACCAATGGTCGTTAAAAGTGCCAACCAAAAGATAAGCGACTCAAAAACTGAACTTCTAGCACCCTTTTCTAGAACACTATTTACAACAGCATTCCCAAGATAACTTCCTACAATAATACCAGATATAGACAAAGGAAGTGTTCTTAAACGCGCTGCTTTTATGTAACTTTTTACATCCATGATTTCTGACTAGTTTCTACTTTAAATAGGGTATAATTAAATATTTGTTGTGCCTTTTCTAATTGAATACAGGGTATTTTAATTTTTCCTGAGGCTGT
>JBLHIE010000066.1:0-9659 GCA_047614925.1 Arenicella sp. | reverse complement strand
CAGAATTGCTACGCTTTTAGAATCAAGATGCGTTGCAATGAATTGAAAATAGTTGTAAATTGAAAGAATAAAGCTTTTACTTGCACTCTTTTGGGTCTGTTTGAGAAAACAGATGTCTTAAAAAAAAACGTAAAATTTCCTATTTAATTAGGGAGTTGTGAAACGAAACTATTTTAATTGAATACTAAAATATAAAAACTAAAAAACCATCTCATAGAGATGGTTTTTTTAACTAACTAATTCAAATAATTACACAATGAAAAGAGGGTTACTACGTCTCTCAATACTACATAAGCAACCATTGTGCCAAACTGAATTATTTTTTATAAAAATATTTATTTGAAGTGGTTTTATCCCATAAATAGTAAAAACGATTCTTTTTAGAGCATCGTTTTTACATTTGGTCTTCACTTAAATGATAAGCAGGTTATTTTGCGTGTTTGTGGGCTTTGTAAGAAGACCTTACTAAAGGACCACTTTCTACATACATAAAGCCCATTTCTAAACCTAACGTTTCGTATTTTTTGAACTGCTCTGGAGTTACAAATTCTTTTAAAGGTAAATGTTTCTTAGAAGGTTGTAAGTATTGACCAATTGTAATAATATCGCAATTTACTGCACGCAAATCTTGCATGGTTTGTATTACTTCTTCTTCTGTTTCTCCTAAACCTAGCATCAAACCAGTTTTAGTTCTCATTCCGTTTTCTTTTAAGTATTTTAAAACACCTAAACTTCTATCGTATTTTGCTTGTATTCTAACTTCACGCGTTAATCTTCTCACGGTTTCCATGTTGTGAGAAATTACTTCTGGGTGCACAGCTATTACACGATCAATCTGTTTTGTGTTTCCTTGAAAATCTGGAATTAAAGTTTCTAAAGTTGTATTTGGATTTGAACGACGAATTGCATCTACCGTTTCTGCCCAAATGATAGAGCCACCATCTTTTAAATCGTCTCTATCTACAGAGGTAATTACAGCATGTTTAATGCTCATGATTTTTATAGAACGTGCTACTTTTTCTGGTTCATCCCATTCTACCGTTTCTGGTCTTCCTGTTTTTACACCACAAAATCCACAAGAACGCGTACAGATGTTTCCAAGAATCATAAATGTTGCGGTTCCCTCGCCCCAACATTCGCCCATATTAGGGCAACTACCACTTGCACAAATGGTGTTTAATTTATATTTATCTACTAAACCTCTTAGTTCTGTATATTTTTTACCAACGGGTAATTTTACACGCAACCATTTTGGTTTTTTAGGTCTTTCTGGAAGTACTAAAGTCTCTATTGCCATAGTTTACTAAGTTAAAGTGCAAAGATACAAAGGAATTTTTTAAAAAAAGCAGTTAAAAGCTGAAGTAGTTCGATAGTTTTTTCTTTCGTTGGAATGTTTTTTCTAAAGAAGTGATTTTATGGTTTTTTTCTTTTTTTTACCATTCATTTGAGGCAAGAAGATCTGTTTTTTATAGCTTTAAAAGATGCTTTAAATTAGAATGATAGTTATTTTCACCAAACGCATAAAAGGAGCTATTGTGCATAACTTAAAAACATCCAGTTAAGCCTGCTTTAAAATGTTCCCAATCGGCAAAAATAGCTTTGAAAGCTATAAAAAATAGTAAGCCAACAAAAATTTGCAGTCGTGACTTCTTTTTTTTCTTTGCGGTGAGCACTGTACTTTTCCTTTTTGACCACATGATCGCTATTTTACTTTAAAGATAATAAATTATTACAAACTCAGTAAAAACCAAATGCTAAATCCGATTAAAAAAACAATACCAACGATACTTAAAACTCTTAAATAGATTCCTGGTTGATGTTCTTTTGGTGTATGCTTTCCAGTAATTAATTTGTAATTTAAAATTGCATAAAAAGGTGCAGTTAGGAAAGATAAAATAGTGGCAGTTTTAACTAATAATCCCATATTATCCATAAAGTATTGTAGAATTAAAACAGTGCCGATGAATAAAAAGAGAATCCAAAACCAATACCCATATTTTAATTCTTTGTTAAAGAGTAGTTTTGTGGTTCTATTCATTGCTCTAGGAGAGGCATCTAAGGTAGTTATTGTGGTGCTAAACATAGTCGTAAAAGCTGCAATTGCAATAAAAATATAGGAGAACTCGCCTAAATTTCTAGTGTATAGTTCGATCAATTGAGTTGCAAAAGCACCTCCTTTATCAGAAAAAGTTTCCCCAGATTTATACATCACTAACGCACCTAAAAGAAGAAAGCAAATTCCTAAAAAGAGTGTACTAATATAACCGATGTTAAAATCGAAAATAGCTTCTTTTCTTTGCGTTTTTAGAACGGTTGTTTTATCTTTTTCAACAGACCAAATAGAATGCCAAATAGAAATATCTAGTGGTGCGGGCATCCAACCTAAAAAGGCAATTAAAAAAGTGAGTTCTACCGCACCTGAGGGTATTATCTGGGTAACGTCAAAAGCTTCTTTTGTGCTAAATAATGCCACAGAAACGGCAATAATTGTACTAATAGTTAGAATTACAATAATGTATTTCATTAAATTATCTAGCAATTTGTACTTTCCAACGACTAAAAAAAACAAACTAATAAATAGGAGTAAAGTAGACCATAAAACCAAATCATTTGTAAAGCCAAAAAGTTGAGATGCCAAGCCAGCGGTCACAATAGTAACTGCGGCTTGTATGGTAAACATGGTGGCAAAATTAAGAATGTAATAGGTGATTAAAACTCCTTTGCCTAGCTTCTTGTAACCATCCAACAAGGTTTCTCCAGTTGCAGCTGCGTAACGTGGGCCAAATTGAAAAAACGGATACTTAAATAAATGCACGAATAATAACGCCCAAATTAAACCAAAGCCAAACTCTGCACCGGCTCTTGTAGATTGTACCAAATGAGAAACACCAATTGCTGCTCCAGCAAATAATAAACCCGGACCTAAAGATTGTAGGATTGATTTTTTCATTATTAAGACTTCTTAATAATGGCTGCCAATAGTTTTTTAGCGCGCAATAATTTTACTTTTACGTTGTTCATTGGTTCTTTTATTTGCTCAGAAATTTCTTTATAAGTTAACTCTTGAAAATAACGCAATTGTATGACTTCTTGATATTTCGGTTTTAGTTGTTTGATATCTCTCTGCAATGCAGCCAAATTTTGTTCTCCAATTATTTTATCCTCTGGCGTTGGGTTTTCATCAGCTACTAAATACACTTTTTCTTCCTGTTCTTTAGACGTTTCTATAATGATTGAAGCATTTTTCTTTCGAAGTAAATCGATATGAATATTTTTAGAAATGGTGATCAACCACGTTTTAAAAACATATTTATCATCAAAGGTATTTATTTTATCAAAAGCTTTAGAAAATGTTTGAATGGTAATATCTTCCGAGTCATTTTCACTCTTTGTTCGCTTTAATTGATAGTTATAAACGTCAGACCAAAAGAGGTTTAGCAAGAAACGAAAAGCTGCTTGATCGCCGTCTTTTGCTTTTGCAAGATGTGATGCTATTTTATGGTCGTTTATTTCCAACACTTCGATTTTAAATCAACTTTTTGATAAATGTACTAAATTGAGACTTGAATTAAAGAAATAGCAGGTTTAAAAGATTTTCAACAGGATTTATGAGCGTAATAATAAACAGCTAGAACCTTTTATTCATCCTAAAGATTAAGTATGAGTTGGTTCGGCACAATCTTCATATTGTTCTGGTGTTTTACCACAAAAACCACAAGCGTCACCATCTTTATTTAACATTGGGTTTTGGCTGGCACAAGTTCCTGCAAATTTTCCATCTTTTTTTGCCCAAATTTTAATTGCAATTCCTGCAACTCCAAGTCCTAATAATACCAAAGTAATCAGTAATAATTTCATAAATAATTGTTGTCTCACAAAGATACGAAAACTAACTTTCCTCTTTTGATTATTTTTATTTTTTGTAGGTTTGTTTTTTTTAATAAAAACCGATTGAGTGAACAAAACTTTATTAAAGAGTTACAAAAAGGAAACCAGAGTGCTTTTGGGCAGCTTTTAGATACCTATCAACAGAAGGTTTTTGGCACTTGTATTTCTTTTATACCGAATAAGGAAGATGCGGAAGATGTTTCGCAGGAAGTTTTTATAGTCGTTTTTAAATCGATACATCAGTTTAAAGAAAATTCTAAATTATCTACTTGGATCTATAAAATTGCAACTAATAAATGCTTAGAATTTATTAGAAAAAAGAATGCTAAAAAACGCTTTTCTTTTATGCAGACTCTTTTGGGAAACGAAATTCCATTAGATAAAACTAATTATTTTACAGAAGTAAACCACCCCGGAATTTTGTTAGAAAATCAAGAAAAATCGGCACTTATTTTTAAAGCAATAGATACACTTACAGAAAGCCAAAGAATTATTTTTACTTTAGCGAAAATTGATGAAAAAAGCTACCAAGAAATTGTAGAAATAACGGGTAAAAGTTTGTCATCTGTAGAATCAATACTGTTTAGAGCAAAAAAAGCATTGCAACAAAAATTAGAGAATTTTTATAAAAATGATACATAGGCGCAAGTTTTTTTAACTTGTTGCATCTAAATAAAAGAAGTTATTCATTAGAATAAAAAGAAATGAAAAATAAACAGTACATAGATCGGCAAGTTGATGCTAATTTTAAAGTATTAGAAGCCATAGAAAAAGTGCCAGTAAATCACTTTTTTAAGCACAAGGTATTACAAAGAATACAAGCTGAACAGCATTTGAAACAACCTATTATTAGTTGGTTTACACCACAATTTCAATTGGTAACTTTAGTCGTTATTTTGATATTAAACGCAAGTGTTATTTTTTATTCTTTTTCTAATATCGAAGAAACAACCGTAACCAATATTACGGCTTTCGCACAAGAATATGCCTTGCAATCTGGCGATAATTCTATTTTAAATTAAATATAATGAAATCAAAATTACTTCCTATTTTATTAATTTTATTGATAATTTTAAACGGCATTTTAATTTTTATGTTGCTTAAAAAACCACATGAAAGTAAAAGACATTCACAAGAACGAAACTTCTTAATACAGGAACTTCAATTTACAGATCATCAAAAAGATAAATTTTTGTCTTTTGATACTGTTCATAGAGAAAATATGCTGCGTTTAGATCAAGAAATAAGAAAACAAAAAGATCGAATGTTCAATTCTTTTTCAAATGAAAACCTAAATTTAGATTCTTTAACAACAAAAACTGGACTTTTAGAAGGGAAAAAAGATGCCGAGTTATTTAGATTCTTTAGTAAAGTAAGAAATATTTGTACAAAAGAGCAGCAAAGTAATTTCGATAAAATTATAAATAAAGCATTAAAAGGAGGTAAAGAAAGACCGCCAAGAGGTGAAAATGGAATGCCTCCACCAAGATAATTTTCTCATAAAGATTTAAAAAGCCCTGTTAATTATAGTTAACAGGGCTTTTTTGTTAAAGTAAAGTTAAAGTGCGCAAGTTTTTTTAAAAATCAGCATCTAAAGAATAGAGAGAACAGAAACATAAAACTTAAAAATGAAAAATGAAAAATCAATTAATTAAAACTTTTAGCTTATTTACCATTTTATTTACCCTTATTATAGCTTGTAGCTCATCTTCTGCAGAAGAGGAAGTAGAAGAAACAACAGGAACTTTACACAATGCATTTGCAGCGTTTGATTTAGACGAAACAGTTATTTATTTACAAGGTTCTAATGTAGTCATAGAAGCTACAGGAAACCCGAATCATACAACACCTTATTGGGGAGTTGGACACGCAAAGTATGTGGCACCAACTGCAACAACAGAAGCAGATATGACACCAAGTAGAATTCCTGGCTATGACGGTTCTGCAAGCTTAACAGTTCCACAAAACCCAAGTTTGGCAAGTAGCACATCAAGTACTTCTTTGGGGGCAATTGGTATTGCAGTTAGTGGCGCTGCAATTTTTAATGACCAAGAAGGAAACGGTGCTTTAGATCAAGCGGCAGTAACTTTAGACTATACAGGCGCCCATATTGGGCCACAAGAATATCATTATCATTTAGAGCCAAGAGTTTGGTCTGATGACGATGATGATTTAATTGGTATTATTTCTGATGGATTTTTTATCTATGGCAGAAAGTGCAATGCTACAGGAACATATCCTACAGATTTAGATACTTCTGGCGGACATACAAGCACAACAGAACATACAACAACGGCAGAGTATCATTATCATATTATTAATGAAATTTATTCTACAACAGCAAGTTACATTGTTTTTGCAGGACCTTATCAAGGATCTCCTAATGCGGTTAATTAAGATTTTATTTTCACTTATTTTTATTTTCAGTAGTTGTAACAAAACAACTACTGGAAATAAACCGACAGCAATAAAAAGTATTCAAAATACTTTTGTTGATAAAAGTCAGTTAGCACTAATTCCGGAAAAAGGAAGGTGGTTTTATAAGAACAAACCTTTTAACGGTTTCGCAGTTGTTTCCCATCCAAATAATAAAATTGCAGAAAAAGTAGGTTATTTTAATGGAAGAAAAGAAGGGGTGGCTTTTAAGTATTTTGAGAATGGAAATATTCAAAAAAAGTCAATTTATAAAGAAAATAAATTAGATAGGAAGAAAGTTGTCTTTTGGAGGAATGGTAATTTGGCTTCAGAATCTAATTATAATAACGGAGCAAAAAGTGGCTTACAACAAACTTGGTTTGAAAATGGACAATTAGCAAAGCGCAAAAATTTAAAGGAAGGTAAAGAAAATGGTTTGCAACAAGCTTGGTTGTTAAACGGTAAAATTTATGTGAATTATGAAGCTAAAAACGGAAGAATTTTTGGTTTACGAAGAGCAAATTTATGTTATCAATTGAAAGATGAGAAAATTACAGAAAATGTTAAATAGATTTTTTTTACTACTTATTGTAATTATAATCAGTTGTAAAAATAAAAAGAAAGAAGAATTTTTAAGTAGGGTAAATACTTTGCCTTATTATAATGACGCTTCTTTTACTCCAAAATGGATCGATTCTAAAAATGATGAATTAAGTTCATTTCATAAAATACCAAATTTTGAATTGATCAATCAGAATGGTGAAAAGGTAACTCAAAAAACATTTGAAAATAAAATATATATTACCGATTTTTTCTTTACCACTTGCCCTGGAATCTGCCCTATGATGACCATTAGTATGCTGAAGCTTCAAGAAGCATTTAAAAATGATACCGCGGTTTTATTTTTATCACATTCTGTGACTCCCACGATAGATTCAGTTCCGAAACTTAAAGAGTATGCCCTCGATAATGGTATTATGGATAAGAAATGGCATTTGGTGACTGGTAACAAAAAAGAAATATATGACTTGGGAAGAAAGTTTTACTTTGTTGAAGAAGATTTAGGTGAACCAAAAGGAATTGATGAGTTTTTACATACCGAAAACTTTGTACTCATTGATAAAAACAAACATATAAGAGGCATATACAACAGTCTTAATAAGGCTTCATTAGCGCAACTTATCGTTGATGTCAAAGCATTAAAAAAAGAATAAATAAAATCTTTGAATTAATTTTTAAAAAGGCACGCTACTTGCGGTTGTGAGGATCTTTCCATTAAATGATATTCACCTCAATTTCAAGAGAAATACCAAATGTATGCAAAATCGTTTCTTGAATTTTTTGTGCAAGTTTATAGATTTCTTTTCCAGAGGCATTGCCGTAATTAACCAAAACAAGTGCTTGTTTTTCGTGTACGCCACAGTTTCCAAAACGTTTTCCTTTAAATCCAGCTTGTTCTATTAACCAACCAGCAGGAACTTTAACATCAGTATTAGAAACGCTATAACTTGGAACTTTTGGATACTTTTTTTGAAGTTTTAAAAATTTGGATTGAGTAATCACAGGGTTTTTAAAAAAACTGCCGCTATTTCCAATTTTTTTTGGATCAGGAAGTTTCGATTTTCTGATAGCAATTACTGCGTCAGAGATAGCTTTTAAAGTAGGTTTTGTTATTTTATTTGCTATTAATTCAGATTCAATTGCACCGTAAGAAGAATTTAGTTTGTGGTTTCTTTTAGTTAACTGAAAGCTTACAGCAGTAATAATATATTTTCCTTTTTCTTTGCTCTTAAAGAGAGAATTTCTGTACTCAAAATTACAAGATTCGTTTGAAAACTGAATCAATTTCCCTGTTTCAATTTCTAGCGCCTCAACTTTAGTGATGGTATCTTTTACCTCCACTCCGTAAGCACCAATATTTTGAATTGGGCAAGTACCCACATTTCCCGGAATTAGCGACAAGTTTTCTATGCCTCCATAATTGTTTGAGACACACCATATCACAAGTTCATGCCAATTTTCGCCAGCATTTACAGTAATATAAATAGTATTGTCATCTTCTCTATCAATAGAAATTCCTTTAATATCGAGGTGTACAACTAATTCTTCAATATCTTTTGTAAGCAACATATTACTTCCTCCAGATATTAAGAAAAGATTTTTTTCAACTTTTAAAAGTTGTTGCAATTTATAAACAGAATCCACAGAAATAAAACGCTTGGCATTTGCAGCAATACCAAATGTATTATACTTCTTTAAAGATATGTTTTCTTGAATATTCAACTAATTAGGATATTGTTTTAAGGCTGCTGCTAAAATTTCTACTGAACGTATTAAATCAGCTTTATTTAAAACATACGCAATTCTAACTTGGTTTTTACCTTCTCCAGGAGTTGAGTAAAATCC
This sequence comes from Arenicella sp., assembly GCA_047614925.1. Lineage (GTDB taxonomy): Bacteria > Bacteroidota > Bacteroidia > Flavobacteriales > Flavobacteriaceae > Polaribacter. The sequence goes on along the minus strand of JBLHIE010000066.1, from coordinate 950 downwards.
GCTTGCTGGCGCAACCATTACAGTTTCATTATTAAGATTAAAATCTTCTAACAGCCATTGCGCAAAATGATCAGAATCTTTAACAGGTAATTGAGCAACGCAGTAAAAAGCACCTTTAGGATTTGCAACTTTTACACCTTCAATTTTCTCTAATTCAGAAATCAACGTATTTCTTCTTGCTACATATTCTTCTTTTACGTCAGTAAAATAAGAATCTGGCGTATCTAAGGCTGCTTCACTTGCAATTAATGCGTAGGTTGGCGGACTTAATCTTGCCTGTGCAAATTTAATGGCCGTTTTTACAAATTCTTCGTTTTTAGAAACAATACAACCAATTCTTGCACCACACATGCTGTATCTTTTTGAGACAGAATCTATTACAATAGCGTTGTTTTCTATACCTTCTAGAGAAAGAACAGAAGTATGTGTTAATCCGTCATATGTAAATTCTCTGTATACTTCATCCGCAATTAAAAATAAATCATGTTTTAACACAATCTTTTTTAATTTTTCAATCTCTTCTTCAGAATATAAATAACCTGTTGGGTTCCCTGGATTGCAAATTAAAATTGCTTTGGTTTTATTGGTAATTAATTTTTCAAACTCTTCAATTTTTGGCAATGCAAAATTGTCTTCAATTTTAGAAATAACAGGAACAACAGTTACACCAGAAGCAGTGGAAAATCCGTTATAATTTGCATAAAACGGCTCTGGAATTATAATTTCATCTCCTGGATCCGTAATACTACCCATGGTAAACAATAGCGCTTCAGAACCTCCAGTGGTAATTACAAGGTTATTTGCAGTAACAGGAATATTATTTTTTACGTAATATTTTGCCAATTTGGTTCTGTATTCTTCAGAACCTTCAGAGCGCGCATAAGAAAGTGTCTCTAAAGTATTGTTTTTAACTGCATCTAGCGCAACCTTTGGTGTTTTAATATCTGGCT
>JBLHIE010000065.1:0-9694 GCA_047614925.1 Arenicella sp. | reverse complement strand
TGAAGTTTATTAAATTAAAAGTAATTAGAAACTTATGAAATTTACTTTATAGTCGTCAGTTCGCAATATTTACCCGCTATATTGATCGTCTTATTTATATCTTTGGCATTCATAAAACCAATAAACACTAAAATTTTAGTTTCATTAAAATCATCATTTGGCACAATGTACTTGTTCGGTTTGCTACATTATTACTTTCTTTCTCTAAAGAAGATCCTTTTTTTAAAATGTTGCAAAATTTTTAATTAATTATCTTTAAATTTACATATTACCTTTTAAAATGGATATAAAACCTTCTGCATTACACGAAAAAGACGGAGTTTCTAAACCAGAAACAACCAGCAAAGCTGCTGGAGAAAAAATTAAACAAAGCAGAGCAAGGCAAAACTCTGTGAATGAATTTGTTACTGGTATTTTAAAGGGAAACATCATGTTTTTAAGCAAGGCCATTACACTTGTGGAAAGCACAAATGTAAAACATCAACAGAAAGCAAACGAAATTTTAGAGCGTTGTTTACCATCTGCAAACAAGTCTGTAAGGATAGGAATTACAGGCGTTCCTGGGGTTGGAAAGAGTACGTTTATAGAAACATTTGGAAAACATTTGACATCGCAAGGAAAAAAAATAGCTGTTTTAGCGGTAGATCCAAGTAGCTCTATAAATAAAGGTTCTATTTTAGGTGACAAAACTAGAATGGAAGAATTAGTGACGGATGAAAATGCTTTTATCAGGCCCTCACCTTCTGGAACTTCTTTAGGAGGTGTTGCTCAAAAAACGCGCGAAAGCATTATTCTTTGTGAAGCCGCTGGTTTCGATACGATTATTATTGAAACGGTTGGTGTTGGACAATCTGAAACTGTGGTACATTCTATGGTAGATTTCTTTTTATTATTGAAATTATCCGGCGCTGGTGACGAATTACAAGGAATTAAACGCGGAATTGTAGAAATGGCAGACGCAATTGTAATTAATAAGGCAGATGGAGAGAACAAACAAAATGCTAAAATAGCCAAAGTAGCATTTGCCAGGGCATTGCATTTATATCCATTAAAAGAGAGCAAATGGCAACCAAAGGTTTTAACCGCAAGTGCTTTGCACAACTCAGGTATAGAAAAAATTGACACCATGATTGCAGAATATATTGTCTTAACAAAAGAAAATTCTTATTTCAATCAAAAAAGAAATGATCAAAATAAATTCTGGCTGCTATCTACCATAGAGCAACAACTAAAAACCAACTTTTATCAAAACCCAAAAATTAAAAGTGCTTTACAAGAAGAAATTAAGAATTTAGATAGCGGTAAAACAACTCCTTTTACTGCTGCTAAAAGGTTATTAGATTTATGATTATTGAAAATAGGTGATTTTACGAAGTTCTCAAATACTTCATTAATTATTGATATTTAACTATTATATAATAACAAAAAATGTCTGTTACAATTTGTAACAGACACTTCATCCAACTAAACTAACCAAACAAACATGGTTAAGTTTTTATTCTTTTATTCTAAAACTGATACGTAATACTTGCCTTCGCAAAAAATGGAGTTCCAGGTGTAAAATGAATTTCTTCTACTGAATTTGGTTCATTTTGCAATCTAGATTCTGTTGCAAATTGTGTTTCATTCCAAGCAACATCCAAAATATTTTCTATGGTGATTCCTATAGTAATGTTCTTTATTTTATAATTAATATTTAAATCTGTTATCAAATACCCTTCTGCAACAATAGAATTATCTTCATTTGCAGGTCTGTCGTCAATATATCGATACTGTAAACTTCCTGAGAAATTTCCTAAATTGGCAACAGATAATCCACCAACCATAGTGAAATCTGGCGCTAAAGGAATATAATCTTCTCCAGTGCTATTCTCTAAACTTCTTGCTTTTGTATAAGTTAAATCTGTATTCAAAAATAACCAATCTGTGAATTGAAAAGTGACACCAAAATCAAATCCAAAACGTTCCGAAGCACCTGAGGGTTCTACAATACCAGCATCACCTACATACACAAATTCTTCCTCAGACAATAAATACCAAACGGCTGTATTTAAAACTATTTTTGGGATAGGCTTCCAAATATTTCCAAAATCTACACCGTATGCTTTGGGTAATATATTATTTGCATTTTGTTGTAAAACAACTCTTGTATCATTAGAATGAAAACCAATTCCAGCTTTTAAAAACCATTGTAAATTATCGTTCTGTGTATATAAAAAGTTTAATTTAGGCGTTACAATTGCTTTGCTTTTCGCCAAGGTTTCAAACTCTATCTGCAACGCATCCTTGTAAATAAATTTAAAATAATCTAAACGAACTGCGGGTGACACTTTAAATTTTCCTAGATCAATTTCAGCATTAAAAAAGGCATATAGGTTTGTTTGTTTTACATCTCCTAACTGAATTCTGTGAATAATTTCTTTCCTGTTTTTTGTATTTGAAAGCGCTACATCATTAATTAAATCATAACGTAAACCAGCTCCTTTTGTAAATTTTGTAGCGATATCACCATATTCTTTTTTCGAAATTATCTTGGCATTTGTTCCAAAAATATCTCTATTTTCAAATTGCCTAATTTGATCTCCATTCACAGGATCTTCTAAAAAGAAAGTAAAGTTAGAGAACAATTCAAAATCATATTTAGAATAAAAAACATTGGTTTTTAAGACGGCATCTTCAGACAGTGTTTTATACAATTGTACATTTAAATTAGTTCTAGAAGTAGTTCCTCCTTCCGTATCATCAATGGCACCAAAACGATTTATATTTCCGTTTTCAACTTCTCTTTCTGGAATCTGTCCAGAAGCATCCCAGCTGCTTGTAAAATGTGAAGCTGTTAAAGTAACTCTATCTTTTCCATTTAAAAACGTATTGTATTTTCCGAATATATTTAATCTATTAAAATTCTGTGATGATTCAAAAGGACCGTCATTGGCAATGTGTTCTATTGCCACATAAGCATTTTCATTCTTACTGTTTTCTAAAAAGTTAAACATTCCTAAGGTTCTTAGAGAATTAAAGGTTCCTACCTCTAGTGAAACCAGGTTCTTCTGAATGCTGTTTTTAGTAGAAAAGTTTACGTAACCAGCGGTGTTAAAATCACCTTGGCTGGCTTCATAAGGTCCTTTACCAAAATCTATTTTCTGAATGGTTTCAGGAATCATAAAATGCAAATCGCTATATCCTTGTCCGTGAGCATGAGAAACCATATTAATAGGCATGTCGTCTGCAGAAAGTGCAATATCCGTTCCATGGTCTATATCAAAACCTCGTAAAAAAATCTGTTCTGCTTTTCCACCTCCGGCATGTTGTCCAATAATTAAACCAGGAACTTTTCTAAGAAGCTCTTGAGAACTATTTACAGGATTTGCTTTTAAATTTATCTTAGAAATTGTTTGCAAGGCATTCATTTCTTTTCGTAAAACCAGTTCTTCTAACTGAAAAACTTTCGTTTCTAAAACAATCACAAAATTTTTAAAATTAGCTTTTGAAAGCTTAATTTCTTGCTTTTGAAATCCTAAAATTCCAATTTGAATCACATCTCCAATTTTAGAGGTATTTACTTTAAAACACCCATTTAAACTTGTGTGCGTATGGGCATTTGATGTCACGTTAAAAACATAGGCATTCTCTACTGGAGCGTTAAAAACATCAACAATACGGCCGTTTAATTCTTGACCAATTGTTTGAAAATAATTTACTAAGAAAATAAATAGAATCAATTTACCTTTCATCTGTATCTTTTTTATGAGGAAAATTTAAATACGCTGTATGTCACTTTCAGCTAAAGGGCCTAATTCGTAAATACTTTCTATTAATTCTTGCTTTAATTTTAATGCATCTGCTACGCTACCATTTGCTTTTAAAATAAAGGCGGTATGCAACAATGCTTCTGGTTCAAAGGTTTTATTGATTACATTGCGTTGTGTAATTTCTAACGCTTTATCTGCTTGTCCGTTTTTGAACAATGACCAAGCTAATAAATCATAAGATTGAGCAGTTGGTCTTTCAGAAACTTCCTGATTTGCAATCGCTATTGCTCTTTCTTGCGTCTTAACGTCATCTGCATACAATAAAACATCATATTTATGATACATTACACCGTAATTTTTATCTGCTACTTTAGCTAAATACTTTTCTACTTGAATGTTCTTTTTAACAGCATTACCCATAAAGTCTAAAATTTCAGCCTTTAGCAAATGGTAATCTGGCGCCCTGTTTTCTGCAGTTACTGTTTCTAAAATTCTTAATGCTTCTTCTGGATTTCTTTCATAAGAATACACAATCCAAGCAATTCCTTTTTTCGCATAACTGTCATCTGCATTTAAGGCCAATGCTTTTAAGTAAGAATTGTAAGAGTCTTTAATTCTACCAGCATGCCCATAATAATCTGCCAGATTTGTGAAATTCCATTGCATTAAAAAAGTATTCTTAGAGGATTTTGCAATTTTTAAAGATGCTTCTAAATACTCAATAGCCTTATCTAAATTACCAATATGATCATTGTATTTAGAAATTCTAATTAAATAATCGAAACTTTTAAAGTTTTTAACTTTGGATAAATAAACCACTGTTTCTTCTAAGTTTCCTAATTCTAAATTTACATCAATCAACATAAATTGTGTTTGCTGTAAATTTTCTCCGTTTGCTTCTGCCTTTTTAAGCAATGCCAACGCTTCTTTAAATCTGTGCTGGGAAATATAGTTTTTAGATAAACTTCTTAAATAACCAGCATTGTTATAGTTTGTTTTTTTATTTGCAAATACTAAATTTTCTTCTGCTTCTTTTAGCGCTTCAATTTCTCCGGTTACTTTAAAAATGGCACTATTAGCTGCGGCTAATTTTGCGCTATATGGATACTGGTTTGGCGTTTTTTCTAATTTTTGTTTCCAAAAACTGTAATCTGCTTGAATATCTTTTAAAGAGGTGTTTTCTGAATTGATTAAAAAGGCATTATAATCTTTACTATTTGTTATTTTTTTGTTTGTTTCTTTAGTGCAACTTACTGTAATAAAAAGTGTTGCAAAGAATAAAGTTAGTTGGAAATATTTCATTGCTTGTTTATTTGTTTGTTTTCTGAAAAAAAAATAACTGACGCCTCTTATAATTAAAACACGTCAGAAATTTCAAAAGGGGGCATTTTAATTTTTTAAAATACTGACACTTATTATCCTGAAATAAATGTCAGTATTAAAATAGTTTTTACCAAGGTGACGCTAAATATGGAAAACTTGTTAAGAATTCTTTATCGTTTGCATCTACGTGATCATCAGATAATGTTGGGTTTTCAGTAAAGTCTTCTCCACCAAAAATTAATAACAACTCTACCGTAATTACATCATCTGCCAAAGCTCTTCCAGTTAGCACATTCGTACCGTCAAAGAACGTAGTTTTACCATCTAAAGAAACTCCTAAGACATCAGTAGCCAATACACCTGTAAAGCCAGCTGCGTCTAAACCTAATGCATTTACATCTCCTTCTTCACTAAAAGCGGGACTTAAGCCTTCTAAATTTGCTTGAAACATGGATTGGAATTTTGCGTTTTGTTCCGAAGGAATTGTAACGTTATATTCATCTTTACTATCTGCAGAAACAAATACTGTGTTTACTGCCGGTCTACCCATTTGATCTTTTTGAGCAAAAGTTCCTGAGAAGTCTGTCCCCATTTCAATAACTACTGGACTTGTTTCGTCTTTGCTACATCCCACTAGCGCCGCTGAAGACAATAATAATACTGCTGTATATTTTATAAAATTGATTTTCATGATATGCTGTTTTTTAGTTTGTTTATTTAGTAATTTTCTTATTGTTTTACTTTTGCTTCTACCCAAGTGTTGATTGCTCCGGAAGTACCAATCATACTTTTAGGAACTTCAACCACCACAGATAATACGTTAGAACCTGCGAATGTATCTGATCCAGGATTGTTAAATCCAGGTGCTGCTCCAGCTAAAATTTCTCCGTATCTCGCAAAGTCCATAAAGAAAGGGTCATCTCTTGGTCCTGCAAACATTTTTATACCTGCACTACTAGTTGCAGTTATTGCGCTAGAACCATAAGGTGTAATAGCTACTTCTCCTTTGTTAGAAGCCATTTCAGAAACATTACTATTTAATCCTGTAGATGATGGCGCTACTGGGCCAAAGAAATACATTACACCGTCTCTTGGTATTGCTTGTATTACTAAGTCCTCTAAACTGTCTCCGTCAGTATCAATATTAATTTCTATCATTACATTTTCATCAAAAGATGTGGTACTTGTTGCGCTCGGGCTTAATAAACCTTGCACGTTGGCCACAAAAACCAAATTACTTGTGTCTTCTCCTTGGAAGGCATAAAAATCTGTAATGTCTGCAGATGTTCCTTGTGCTGCTGGCGCATCAATATGATCTGCCGCTACTGTAATTAATCCGATTACTGCAAGAAATGCAGTTCCTAATAAAATTTTACTTTTTTTCATTGTTTGAGTTTTTAGTTTATATTTAATTGAATCTCAAACATACTTACGAGAAGATTTAAAGTACGGTTTTAAAAAAGTGCGTTTTTTTTATTTTTTTTCAAACCCCTTGTAAATACTGATAAAATTAATAGTAATAATTTTTAAACTCAGTTAATATTTGTAGTATTGTAATAGACAAAAAGCAAAATTTTGAGTAATTCTATAAAAAAACCGACTTGGAAAGAGAGACTTCATGAAATCATCTATGAAGCGGATACAAAAGAAGGTAAAATATTTGATGTAATTTTATTAATAGCAATTCTAGCAAGTATCTTATTAGTAATGCTAGAAAGTGTAGAACGTTTAGATAATAAATACCATGACGCATTATATATTGGTGAATGGATAATTACTATTTTATTCTCCATAGAATATACGCTTCGTATTATAGCTATTAAAAAACCAACTAAATATATTTTTAGCTTTTACGGTATTATAGATTTTCTATCTACCATACCTATGTATGTATCTCTTATTTTTGTGGGTTCGCAAGGCTTAGTAGCTTTAAGAGCGCTGCGTTTATTAAGAGTTTTTAGAATTTTAAAGTTGGCCAGATATATTGGCGCCTCAAATAAACTACTTTTAGCATTAAAAACAAGTAGTGCCAAAATAGCCGTATTCTTATTTTTTGTTATTATCGTCTGTATCATTCTGGGAACTATAATGTATATGGTGGAAGGTGCAGAAAACGGATTCACAAATATTCCTAAAAGTATTTATTGGGCCATTGTAACTTTAACGACTGTTGGCTTTGGAGATATTGCACCACAAACTCCCTTAGGACAGTTTATAGCAAGTGCTATTATGATTTTAGGATATTCTATTATTGCCATTCCTACGGGTATTGTAAGTTCTGAAATGACAAAAACAGATGCTAAAGTAGACACAAATACACAATCTTGCCCAACTTGTTTAAAAGACAAACATGCAGAAAGAGCAATATTTTGTTACAATTGCGGAAGCATTTTAAACTAAATGAATAGAACTGAAAACACCTTAATAACCGTTGTTGGTCCAACCGCTATTGGCAAAACAGCATTAAGCATTCAACTGGCCACTGCTTTTAACGCAAGCATTATTTCTTGTGATTCTAGACAGTTCTATAAAGAAATGACTATTGGTACGGCGGTTCCTGAACCTGAAGAGCTTGCAGCAGCAAAGCATTACTTTATACAAAATAGAAGTGTTTTTGAAGCGTATAACGTAGGTGATTTTGAAAGAGATACTTTAGAAAAACTCGATGAACTTTTTAAAGAAAACCCTGTTCAAATAATGGTGGGTGGTAGCGGTTTGTATGTAGATGCAGCATTAAATGGTTTGGATTATTTTCCAGAGGTAACTCCTGAAGTGCGAGAAGCACTAAAGATAAGACTAGAAAAAGAAGGAATTGAAGTATTGCAAAATCAGCTAAAAGAATTAGATATAGAAACCTATCATTTAATAGCTTTAGACAATCCGCACAGATTAATGCGCGCATTAGAAGTTTGTATTGGATCTGGCACCCCTTATTCAACCTTTAAAAATAAACCGAAGAAACTCAGAAAATTTCAGAGTATTAAAGTAGGTTTGAATGCAGACAGAGCCATTATTTATAACAGAATTAACCAGCGTGTAGATACTATGATGGATAATGGATTACTTGAGGAAGCAAAAAAACTACACCCGAACAAAGAATTAAACGCATTACAAACAGTTGGTTACAGAGAGCTCTTTTCTTTTTTCGATGGAAATTTCACAAAAGAATTTGCCATTGCTGAGATTAAGAAAAATACCAGACGTTTTGCTAAAAGACAATTAACGTGGTTTAAAAGAGACAAAAACACCTTGTGGTTTGATTATTTAACGGATAAGAAAACAATAATAACTAGAATTTCTGAAAAAATTAATAAATTAAAAGCGTGACACACTTTTGTAAGTCAGACCATTGTATATCTTTGTGACACTAAATATAAATTATGAAACTAAATATTACAGTATTATTTATTGCTTTTTTAAGTACCTTAACCATTGCCCAAAGTAAAGTTGGCACCATTGATAGCGAATATGTTATCGGTTTGATGCCAGAATCTAAAACGGTAATAGAGCTTACAAAAGCCTATGGAGCGAAGCTAGACTCCTCTTTTAGTATAAAAGTAGAAGACTTTAAGGCAAAGTTAGAAGACTATAAGTTAAAGGAAAAAGACATGGGTGAACTAGAGAAAAAAACAATTCAAAAAGAATTGTCTGGCTTGGATCAAGATATTCAAAAATATCAAAAAACCGGAAATACTTTAATGGGGTTAAGAAGAGACGAATTAATGCGTCCTTTGTACACAAAACTTAGTGAAGCTATTTCGATTGTGTCTAAAGAAAATGGTTACACACAGGTGTTAACCGTTACAGGAAATGAGTTTGCATATATAGACGCTAAGTTTGACATTACCGAATTGGTACTTACAAAGTTAGAAGTTGTAATTCCTGAAGCAAAACAATAAATTAGAAATAATAACCTAAAAACCTTACATATTATTTTATGTGAGGTTTTTTTATGCTTGTAATTAAAAGTGCTTACTCAAATTCTTTCATTTCTGAATCATAGAACAAACCTGCTTTGTCCATTAAGTCTGCCAACTCTCCTGCAATATCTTCTTCGTTTTCTCCAGTTAAATCTTCAAACCACTCTATCTCATCGTCTTTTAAATTGATCATAAAACGAGGAAACTCTGTATGTAATACAAAAATATCATCGGGTGAATTGCTGTTATCTGCTAATAAAAATTTTGGTAAATTCATTATAAAGTTTGTGATTGATAAGCCTCGAGCGCAATCGAAAACTAATTTTATATTTATCTAAAGACCTCTCGACTGCGCTCGAAAGAATAAGTGTTCTTATTTTTCTTTTATTAATTTTAAAGTTAAGGAATTAAATCGAATGAATAATAAAACAGAAGCTGTTGTTAAACCAGCCAACAAACCAATCCAAATGCCAAAACTACCATACATTTCTTCTTTCCCAAGAAAATAAGAAACAGGAAAACCAACCACCCAATAAGAAATAAAGGTTAAAATAGTTGGTATTTTCACATCTTGTAATCCTCTTAAAGCTCCCAAAACAACTACTTGTATGCTGTCTGAAATCTGAAAGAATGCCGCTGCTAATAGCAAGTTTGATGCAATGCTTAATACCTCCATGTTATCTTTATAATTTGTAGCAT
>JBLHIE010000064.1:0-10131 GCA_047614925.1 Arenicella sp. | reverse complement strand
AAAATGTTAACAACGACAGTGCGTTCTTCTTTTGCAAATCAAGGTCAGATTTGTTTGTGTGGAAGTAGAATTTTAGTGGAAGAAAAAATCTATGCTCAGTTTAAGAAAGATTTTATTAAAAAAGTAGCGCAATTAAAAGTAGGAAATCCTTCTGAAGAAAGTACAAATATTGGCGCTTTAGTATCAAAAGAACATTTAGAAAAAGTAAAAAGCTATATTGATATTGCAGCACAGGAAGGAGGAAAACTTCTTTTTGGCGGAAATAAAGTAGTCGTTAAAGGAAGTGAAAATGGCTATTATTTAGAACCCACAATCATTGAGGTTTCTGATAATAAATGTAAGTTGAATCAAGAAGAAATTTTTGGACCCGTGGTGACTATTATGTCTTTTAAAACAGCTGCAGAAGCGTTGCAGTTGTCAAATGATGTAAAATACGGATTGTCAGCTACCTTATGGACAAACAATTTAAATAGAACGATGCAATTTTCTAAACAATTACACACAGGAATCGTTTGGGTAAATACATGGATGCTACGTGACTTAAGAACTCCTTTTGGCGGACAAAAAGATTCTGGAGTTGGAAGAGAAGGTGGTTTTGAAGCGTTGCGCTTTTTTACCGAACCGAAAAACATATGCATTCAATATGATTAAAGAGATAAAGTAATTTTTTATGGATTCCTGCTTATTTAGGGATTTATAAGATAAATAACATAAATAATGAACTTAAATTTAAAAAACAAAAATGCTTTAGTTTGTGGAAGCACACAAGGAATAGGTAAAGCAACCGCAATACTATTAGCAGAAGAAGGAGCAAATGTTACTTTAATTGCTAGAAATGAAGAGAAGTTAAAAGCTGTTTTGACAGCGTTGCCAAACAATCAGCAATGTCATGGTTATTTAGTGGCAGATTTTTCGAAACCAAATGAATTAAAAGAGGTTTTAGAAAACTCAGGTTTGCAGTTTCATATTTTAGTAAATAATACTGGAGGTCCTGCTGGAGGTCCAATTTTTAATGCGAAAATAGAAGAATTTGAAAGTGCTTTTACACAGCATTTAAAATGCAATCATTTATTGGTACAGAGCTTGGTGCCGTTTATGAAAACAGAATGTTATGGTAGAATTGTAAATGTAATCTCTACCTCTGTAAAGCAGCCTTTAGACGGTTTAGGTGTTTCTAATACCATTAGAGGTGCAGTGGCAAGCTGGTCTAAAACGCTGGCAAATGAGTTGGGAGAATTCGGAATTACAGTAAATAATGTGTTACCTGGTGCAACAGGAACAGGACGTTTAAAAGAAATTATAAATAACAAAGCTACAAAGACAGGAAAGTCTTTTGAGGTCGTTGCAGAAGCAATGAAAAATGCGTCACCCGCAAAACGTTTTGCAGCACCTGAAGAGATCGCTGCAGCAATTGTTTTTTTAACAAGTGAAAGGGCAAGTTTTATCAATGGAATTAATGTTCCTGTTGATGGTGGAAGAACGAAAAGTTTATAAATTTAACGAGTTTTGCGTTAGGGATTGAAGTATTTGTTTGAGCTCTTTTGTGAGGAACGAATAAAAAGCGAGTGCGAAAAGCCCGACCTTTAGGAAACGCCCAAATAAGTGTAAGAATTAAAACTTTTAGAAATAAGACATTTTTGACTAACTTTAGAAAGTCTTGAATCTTGTTTCCAAGAGTCTAAAAAAAATCTAAATAATATGAGCAATCTAGTACAACCTTTGAATTTTAAAAAGTGGATTGATGAACACCGTCATTTGTTAAAGCCACCCGTTGGTAACAAGCAAGTTTGGGACAATGGGGATTATATTGTGATGGTTGTTGGTGGGCCAAATAACAGAAAAGATTACCATTATAATGAAACTCCAGAGTTTTTCTATCAGGTAGAAGGGGATATGATTCTGAAAATTATTGATACTAAGGGCAAAATGATTGATGTAGAAATTAATGAAGGAGATATTTATTTATTGCCAGCAAAAGTGTCACATTCTCCACAAAGAAAAGAAAACACTGTTGGTTTGGTTATAGAGTATCCGCGTTCTGAAGGTGTGTTAGATGCCTTGGAATGGTATTGCGAAGACTGCGGCAACCAACTGTATAGAGAGGAATTTGCATTGGATAATATTGAAAAAGACATGCCTGTAATTTTTGATACTTATTATTCTAATAAGAAGAAATGCACTTGTGATGCTTGTGGAACTGTGATGGAGAAACCTAATAAAATTGAGAGTAAACAGTAAAAGTTTTCAGTTGAAATACTTGTTTTAATCTTTTAATTTATCAATTTTTAATAAATTATGAAACGAAAACTACGCATAAACGGTCATTCACATTTATTACCTTATCCAGAAGAAATTCCTTCATTTATGAAGGATAAAGAAATTTTTTGGGTAGATGATGAGCGCAAACACATGTTGCAAAAGGGATGGAAACGACCTGTAACAGACTCTAGTTTTTTCTTAGATGAAAAATTAGTTTGGATGGAAAAAAATAAAATAGACCATGCTGTGGTTTTAAACCTTTCTCAATTATATGGAAATGGGTTGCGTTTAGAAGAAATGAAAAAAGCATTGCGATTTCAGAATGATTTTAATGCAAAAGTACAAAGAGAGCACCCAGATAAATTTACCTGTGGTTTTGTGGTGCATCCTGGTTTTATCTATGGGGCATTGGATGAAATGAAGCGCTGTGTAGAAGAGTTAGGATTAAAAGTGCTGTGCCTTCCAACACATTTTATGGACTCTATTGGGCAGTGGCGTTGCGTTTTTGACGAAGAAAATGATCGAATTTTTGAGTTGGCAGACAAGTACAAGTTGGCTATTGAAATTCATCCTTATGATGGGGATAAAATGATAAAACTAGAAAACACCAATTGGCGCTTTCATTTAATTTGGATGTTGGCACAATGTGGAGACGCTTACCATTTCTATACCTTAAACGGCATGCAAGAACGTTTTCCAGATATTAGAACTTGTTTTGCACATGGAGGTCAATTGGCACAAATGAACTTAGGAAGAAGAATTCAGGGTTTTGACGGGAGACCAGATTTATTTGAAGGAAAAACGCATCCTAGAAAAGCGGTTGGGCATCCAAACATCTTTTTTGACACGTTGGTGCATGATACAGATTCTTTAAAGCTAATGATAGATAGACAAGGCTCTAATCAGGTTTTAATGGGTTTAGATGACCCGTATCCTTTGGGTGAAATGGAAAGTGAAGTGCAATCTTCTTATCCTGGTAAAATTTTAGATTTAGCAAAAGATAGAAGCATTATCAATCAAACACAATACGATCAAATTTGGGAAGATAATACCTTACAGTGGTTATTTGGAGATGATGAAAAAGCTAAACAAGCGTTAATTTCTAAAATACTTGGTTAATTTTTTAGTTTTCAGGAGCAGTGAACAGTAGTAGCTTTTAGGAAGTTATGTCTAAAAAACTTTACTGGCAACGGTATACTGTTACATCTTTATTTCAATTGTTTTATTTTCTTCTAAAGAAAATTTCGCATCCTCGTATTTTGGAGGGCCCACAAACCCTCTTGCGTTATTAGAACAGCCATAGTCTTCTTTCGGAATCCCAATGAAATTAGTATCCATTTTATTGTTGTCATTGGCGTCATGAACAAAGGAAACTGCATAGGTTCCTTTTGGTACGTTTTTGAAAACAACAATAGATTTCTTGTTCTCAACTTTTACAACAGCACTTTTAAATGGTTTCTTTAAAAAGGAAGCTTCTCTATTGTAAAGACCAACCAGTAAATTACCATCGTTAGATTTTAATTTAGAAACATACACGGTTAAACTGAAGGTTTCTTCTTGTGCTTTTGTAGCAGATATTCCGCAAAAAATAAAGGTTGCTATTAAAAATATTTTTTTCATAATTTAATTGTTTGGTGCTTTTTTTTGGTTAGCACGCCTTACGTTCTAATAATGTATTTAAATTTTTGTTTTATTTCTTGTAAGTCTTTTTCTGAGTTTATAAATTCAGTAATAATTTTAAAACGTAAGTTTTCAATTTCGATGTCAAAATGTTTTGCCCATTTGTCATCTTTAAATAAATGAGTTATTTGTTTTATTTTAAGCTGTGCTTTTGCAAAGGAAAATAAAGTACGTTTCTTATTTTTACTTTTAGGTTGAATTTTAGCTGTTTTTTGCTCAAAATTAACGTCTATAAAAAATATTTTATTTGTTGAGTTTATGGGGTAGAAGTCTTTCCATTCTGCAAAAGCAATAACTATTTGCTGATTTTTATAATGGGCGGTTGCTTTTAATTTCCATCTACAATTTGCTACGCGACCCCAATGGTTAGATTTTCTATAAACACCTTTGTCTGTATAAAAGTAGCTGCTCTCAGATTTACTTTTATAATTCCTGTCTTCAGGTATTTCAAAGTTGTCAACTTGCTGAAATTCGCAAAAAGTATGTTTAAAAAAATTAGATGGGTTGTAGGTTTTCAAAATTATTATTTAAGTACTAATTTTCTTGAAGGCTCTCTGTAGTAACCTTCAACGGTAATGGTGTCTTTGTTAAACTGTACTTTTGCAAATGCAGAGGTGTTCTCCGTATCAACCATTCCTTTAAAGGTTAAATAATGCACATTATTTTCCATTTGGTAAGCACCTGCATGATTATGGCCATTAAAAAATATTTTTACGTTTGCAAAAGGCTTTATAATTGATAAGAACTGTTCTCTGTTCCAAATATTGTGTTGATCAATTGGGAAAATTGGAAAGTGGCAATAAAAACCAACCTTTTGATTCTTTTTTACAGCGGAATCTAATTCTTTTTGAACCCAGGTCAATTGTTCTGAACTTAAAGCGCCATTCCATTTTTTTAAGTAGGGTAATTCTTTGTTTTTTAATAAGTTGAAAAGCGAATCTGTTTGTTCTTTTTTAGCGGTAGTTAGTGCACCATGAAAACTAAGATCATTGCCGTCTAAAACAATAAAACGCCAATCTTCTTCAACGAAACTATAATACCTGTTTTTAAGATCTAATTGTTTAATTACTTTTTCTTTTAAAGAATCTTTTACTTCAAAATCGTGATTTCCTAATACGTGATATGAGGGAGATTTTAACCTTTTCCAAATTGGTAAAATACGCTCTAAGCTTTCAAAATCTTTGTCAATAAAATCACCTAAATGAATTGTATAGTTTAGAGAATCTTTATTTAAAATAGCAATTGCTTCTTCTAATCTTTGTGGCGCTTTTTTGTAATATCGATCCCATTTAACATCACAATCACAGTATTGACAATCTGAGATAATTCCTATTTTAAAGGAGTTTGTTTTGTTTTTTTCTTGGCAAGAAACCGCACATAGAAGTAGGGCTAAAAATAAAACGGTTTTTTTCATTTTTTAAGGAATTGGTTATGTTCAAAGATACTGTATTCTAAAAATAAAAAAAACGCAATCAAATAAATGATTGCGTTTTAAGTATCTAAACTCTAAATTTTATTCAGAGTATCTTTATTTTGATGTCCCTTCTAAATTCGGGATAAGCGATTCATGCAATCGCGCTTTTTAGCGAGATTGGTTCACTGCTTACTTTACTTCTTCAAAATCTACATCTTCAACATTGTCACCTTTAGCATCACTAGCTTCTGGTTCTTCTTGTTGTGAAGCTTCTCCACCTTGTTCAGCAGCATACATTTCTTCAGATGCATCTTTCCAAGCTTCATTAATAGTTGCCATAGCAGTATCAATTAATCCGTTATCTCTTAATGCATGTGCAGCTTTTAATTCAACTAAAGCAGTTTCAACAGGTCCTTTTTTAGCATCTGATAATTTATCACCAAATTCTGTTAATTGCTTTTCTGTTTGAAAAATCATAGAATCTGCTTCGTTGATTTTTTCTGCAGTGTCTTTTGCAGCTTTATCAGCATCCGCATTTTCTTCTGCTTCTTGTTTCATTTTAGCGATGTCTTCTTCAGATAAACCAGAAGAAGCCTCAATTCTAATTTCATGAGATTTGTTAGTTCCTTTGTCTAAAGCAGATACTTTAATAATACCATTTGCATCAATATCAAAAGTTACTTCAACTTGAGGAATTCCTCTTTGTGCCGGAGGTAAACCATCTAAATGGAAACGACCAATTGTATTGTTATCTGCAGCCATTGTTCTTTCACCTTGTAAAACGTGAATTTCTACAGATGGTTGATTGTCTACTGCTGTAGAGAATACTTGAGATTTTTTTGTAGGAATTGTTGTGTTTGCATCAATTAATTTTGTGAAAACATTCCCCATTGTTTCAATACCTAAAGATAAAGGTGTAACGTCTAATAACAATACATCTTTTACATCTCCAGATAAAACACCACCTTGAATTGCAGCTCCTAAGGCAACAACTTCATCAGGGTTTACACCTTTACTTGGCGTTTTTCCAAAGAATTTTTCAACAGCTTCTTGTACAGCAGGTATTCTTGTAGATCCACCAACTAATACTACTTCATCAATATCAGTAATTGTTAAATCTGCATTTTTTAATGCTTTTCTACAAGGAGCGATCGTTCTTTTTATCAAGTCATCAATTAAAGCTTCAAATTTAGCTTTTGTCATTGTTCTTACCAAGTGCTTTGGTCCGCTAGCGGTAGCCGTAATATATGGTAAGTTAATTTCTGTTGATGCAGTACTAGATAATTCGATTTTTGCTTTTTCAGCAGCTTCTTTTAAACGTTGTAAAGACATTGGGTCTTTACGCAAGTCTATTCCTTCTTCAGCATTAAACTCTTCAGCCAACCAGTTAATTATTTTCTCATCAACATCATCTCCACCTAAATGCGTATCTCCGTCTGTAGCCAATACCTCAAAAACACCATCTCCTAATTCTAAGATAGAAACATCATGTGTTCCACCACCAAAATCAAAAACAACAATTTTCTTATCGTCATGAGACTTGTCTAAACCGTAAGCTAATGCAGCAGCAGTTGGCTCATTTATAATTCTTTTTACTTTTAATCCTGCAATCTCACCAGCTTCTTTTGTAGCTTGACGTTGTGCATCGTTAAAATATGCTGGTACAGTAATTACCGCTTCAGTAACTTCAGCTCCTAAATAGTCTTCTGCAGTTTTTTTCATTTTCTGTAAAACCATTGCAGAAATTTCTTGAGGTGTATATAAACGACCATCAATATCTACTCTAGGTGTGTCATTATCTCCCTTTACAACTTTGTAAGGAACTCTTCTTGCTTCTTTAGAGGAATCAGAAAATTTGTTACCCATAAAACGTTTAATAGAATAAACTGTTTTTGTTGGGTTTGTTACCGCTTGTCTTTTAGCAGGGTCACCAATTTTACGCTCTCCTCCTTCAATAAAGGCAACAATAGATGGTGTTGTTCTTTTTCCTTCTGAATTAGGAATTACAACTGGTTCATTACCTTCCATTACAGAAACACAAGAATTTGTTGTTCCTAAATCTATTCCAATTATTTTACTCATAATATTTATTTTAATATTTTATAAATTCAACTTTACAATTTCTATTAGGCAAACTGTGTGCCAACCGCTTTTTTTAAGAAATATGTCAGTTTTATTTTATTTTATAATTAAATAGGTGACATGTTGACATAAATAGTAGGGGCCGAATAGATAGGAGAATACTTGAATTTTAAACTTATTTTTTTTAGATTAGAGTTGTTCTTTTGGGGCTGCAATTTTATATTCATAATTAAATCTAAAAAAAAAATGAGCAAGTTTGATGAAAAAGTAGCTTTGTATAAGAAATTTATGAATGACAGAGATTTGCATCCTAATTTTGATTTATTAGCGGCAGTAACAAAAGGTTTAGGTCCATCTATTTATAAAGTTGACGCAGAAACTGTTTCTGGTTCAGATGCAAAATAATTGGCAACTGTTAGAAATAACTTTTTAATTAAAAAATTAGGAATGGCAGACAGCAAAGAACTAGATGCTAGCATAGCTGAGGTAATGGAAAGAATTGGAAAGACTGAGCGAAAAAAATATAGAGCAGTAGTTTACTATCTGCTCGTTGAAAAGTTTGGGAAAGAGTCGATTTACGGAATGTGAAAATTTATTTTTTGAATTGTACAAAAAAATATAGCTTATCAAGTTAGATTTTTTACATTTACGTCATATATATAATAATATTTACGAATGTCGCAATTTATTAGTGTTTTTGATATGCTTAAGGTTGGTGTTGGGCCTTCAAGCTCCCATACACTTGGGCCTTGGAGAGCCGCCCAAGAATGGATACAATCTTTAAAGGATGCTGCAATTTTTAATGAAGTAGACGGAATTAGAATTGATTTATTTGGTTCTCTAGCGCTTACAGGAAAAGGTCATGCCACAGACTATGCTGTTTTATTGGGTTTAAGTGGTGCCGATCCTGAATATATTCCTATTGATGATATTGATAAGATTACTAATGGAATTAAAAGTAGTAATAAACTAAATTTTAATAACGAAAAGGAAATTAATTTTTCAATAGAAAATATTGTCTTTAATCAGGATTTCTTACCTTTTCATGCAAATGGAATCAAATTTAGAGGATTTTATAAGGGCAAAGAAATATCTACAGAAACGTACTACTCTATTGGAGGAGGTTTTATTGTACAAGAGAATGATCATCTTGAAGAGGAAATCG
Source organism: Arenicella sp. (assembly GCA_047614925.1). GTDB lineage: Bacteria > Bacteroidota > Bacteroidia > Flavobacteriales > Flavobacteriaceae > Polaribacter. The sequence goes on along the minus strand of JBLHIE010000064.1, from coordinate 1,531 downwards.
AAATCACAAAAAAGAACTTTCCATACCCTATTAACAGGGCGGTTCAATTAGAAGAATACTGTGAAAAAGAAAATTTATTAATATCTGATATCGTTTTAAAAAACGAATTAGAGCTGCGTACTGCAGAGGAGATAGATTTTGAATTAAATAGAATTTGGGAAACGATGTTAGAATGTATGCATATTGGTTGTCATACAGAAGGAACACTCCCAGGAGGATTGCATGTGAAGCGTAGAGCATTTTCATCTCATCAGAAATTAATTAAAGATACTACTTATACAAATCCTAAGGAATGGATTACAGCGATACGAAGCACAGAGGTAAAGTTTAGAGAAATTTTAAAATGGGTAAGCTGTTTTGCCCTCTCTGTAAATGAGGTAAATGCTGCTTTGGGTAGAGTAGTTACTGCACCAACAAACGGAAGTGCGGGTGTAATACCGGCAGTTTTAATGTATTATTTAGTGATAGAGAATCACGAAGCAGATTTTAGTCACATTAAAAAATTCTTACTAACTGCTGGAGAAATAGGCAGTCTTTTTAAGAAAAATGCAACAATTTCTGCAGCAATGGGTGGTTGTCAGGCAGAAATAGGAGTTTCTTCTGCGATGGCAGCAGCAGCGCTAACAGAGTTATTGGGCGGTACAGCAGCACAGTCTTTAGTTGCAGCAGAAATAGCGATGGAACATCATTTAGGGCTAACTTGCGACCCAATTGGCGGTTTGGTGCAAATACCTTGTATCGAAAGAAATGCAATGGGTGCAATTAAGGCAATTAATGCAGCAGAAATGGCATTAGATACAGACCCAAAAGAGGTTAAAGTACCTTTAGATAAAGTCATTGACACGATGTGGGAAACAGCGAAAGACATGCACAAAAACTATAAAGAAACTTCGGAAGGGGGCTTGGCAATTAATGTTGGCTTGGCAGATTGCTAGCATCTAGAGAGTACAAGTAAATAGTTAAAAAAATAACCTATTTTTTTAATTTGTATTAAAAAAAAACCATTTAATTTTTTGTTATTTCAACCTTTTCTAAATTCTAAAATGAAGTTAGAAAAGGTTGAAAATGCTAGTAATCAGATTTTTATAAAACTTAATAAAAATAAGTTATGAACATACAAAATTTGAAATTTCAGAATATTAAATAGGTCTCTTAAGTACTGTTGGTCCTGCTAATTTATTGTTTTCTTAGTTTTTTAATACTCATTTTATTAATGTAATAATTATAGTGTTAAAAATTTAATATATTGTTAATTAGTTAATTATTTGTATTATTGATTTACTAATCAATAAATATTTACAATGGAAAATTTTTTAAACAAGTTACTCGATCTACCACAATTGATCAATTCTAAGTTACCAGGAAACACTTTTAATGCAGGTGTTCAAGATTCAGAAGGAAATATCCCAAAGTGGGTAGGTAAATTTTACAGTGTTTCTGCGCTTGTAGTTTTACTAACATCTTTAGTGATTACGCTTTCGCCAATATGGTCTGGTGGAATGGGAGAGAAGTTAGATATTCTAGCAAATAT
>JBLHIE010000063.1:0-10478 GCA_047614925.1 Arenicella sp. | reverse complement strand
ACCTTTCTACCTGTATCTTTTCCTGTAATATCTAAAACTGCTACTTTCATTATTTCTGAATAGTTACAAAAGCATTTTTGTGTCCAGGAATTGCTCCTTTAACAACAAGTAAGTTCTTTTCAGCAACCACTTTTAATACTCTTAAGTTTTGTACTTTCACTTTATCTCCACCCATTCTTCCTGCCATTCGCATTCCTTTGAATACTCTAGCTGGATAAGATGCTGCACCAATTGATCCAGGAGCTCTTAAACGGTTATGTTGACCGTGCGTTGCTTGACCAACACCGGCAAATCCATGACGTTTTACAACACCTTGAAAACCTTTTCCTTTAGAAACACCAGAAATATCCACAAATTCACCTTCTTCAAAGTGACTTACAGAGATAGAATCTCCTAATTTAAACTCTCCTTCAAATCCTTGAAATTCAACAACTTTTTTCTTAGCAGTAGTACCAGCTTTTTTAAAGTGGCCATCTAACGATTTGTTAGAACTCTTTGCTTTTTTGTCATCGAAACCAAGTTGCAAAGCACTGTAGCCGTCAACCTCTAAGGTTCTGACCTGAGTGACAACGCAAGGACCTGCTTCGATTACTGTACAAGGAATGTTCTTCCCGTTTTCATCAAATAAGCTGGTCATCCCTATCTTTCTTCCTATTAACCCAGACATTTAGTTAAAATTTTAGACGATAGATCATATTATCCAGCGCGTCTTTATTAATAATTATTTGTTCGAAACTATTGTTTCACTCGTATCCTTTGCATTTGTCCAAAAAAAAACAGCGCAAACAAATTCAACGCTGATTTTGTTTTTTCCGTTTTTCCTTCGCGAAACGCTCTGGACATGTTACTATTATTGAATTTAAACTCAATAATTAGCATCACCCTACTCTAATTCGGGTTGCAAAAGTATTAAAAACTTTCGGTTTAACAAAATTAAACCGAAAGTTAATATTTTACTTACTTTTCTAAGAGATTCTTCCTTTCAAAAGAATACCTATTAAAGTTTAATTAAACTTTAATCTCTACTTCAACACCACTCGGTAACTCAAGCTTCATTAAAGCGTCAATAGTTTTCGAAGAAGAACTATAGATGTCTAATAACCTTTTGTAAGAAGCTAATTGAAATTGCTCTCTAGATTTTTTGTTAACGTGTGGAGAACGCAATACTGTAAAAATCTTTTTATGTGTTGGCAAAGGTATTGGTCCGTTTACAACAGCACCTGTACTTTTAACTGTCTTTACTATTTTTTCAGCAGATTTATCTACCAAATTGTAATCGTAAGACTTTAATTTTATTCTAATTTTTTGACTCATCTTGTAATTATTATGTAGATTAACCTTTCGCTTTTGCGATTACTTCTTCAGCTATGTTAGAAGGAGTTTCTGCGTAATGTGAAAATTCCATAGTAGAAGTTGCTCTACCAGAAGACATTGTTCTTAAAGCAGTAACATAACCAAACATTTCTGATAATGGAACAATTGCTTTCACAACCTTAGAACCAGCACGATCACTCATGTCATTCACTTGGCCTCTTCTTCTATTTAAATCTCCTACAATATCACCCATGTTCGCTTCTGGAGTTAAAACTTCTAACTTCATTAACGGCTCCATGATTTTTGCCTTTGCAGATTTTGCAGAAGCTTTATACCCCATTCTTGCAGCTAATTCAAAAGATAATGCATCAGAATCCACCGCGTGGAAAGATCCATCTCTTAAGGTAACTTTCATAGAATCCATTTCATAACCTGCCAAAGGACCATTTTTCATAGCCTCTTTGAAACCCTTCTCTACAGAAGGAACAAATTCTCTAGGAACATTACCTCCTTTAATAACAGATTTAAACTGTAACCCTTGAACACCTTCATCGGCTGGACCAATGGTAAATGCAATATCAGCAAACTTACCACGTCCACCAGATTGTTTCTTATAAACTTCTCTGTGCTCCGCTTCAGCCGTAATAGCTTCTTTGTATTCTACCTGAGGTTGTCCTTGATTTACTTCAACATTAAATTCGCGTCTCAAACGGTCTACAATTACATCTAAATGCAATTCTCCCATTCCAGAAATAATTGTCTGCCCTGAAGCTTCATCAGAACGAACTGTAAACGTAGGATCTTCTTCAGCTAACTTGCCAAGACCAATACCTAACTTATCTACATCTGCTTTTGTTTTAGGTTCTACAGCAATACCAATTACTGGATCCGGAAAGTCCATAGATTCTAAAACAATAGGAAATTTTTCAGCTGATAAAGTATCTCCTGTTTTGATAGATTTAAATCCAACAGCAGCACCAATATCACCCGCTTCGATATAATCAATTGCATTCTGCTTGTTTGCGTGCATTTGATAAATACGTGAAATACGTTCTTTTTTACCAGAACGGTTATTTAAAACATAAGAACCCGCATCTAAACGACCAGAATATGCTCTAAAAAATGCCAAACGACCAACAAAAGGATCTGTAGCGATCTTAAATGCTAAAGCAGCAAAAGGTTCGTCTACACTTGGCTTACGTAATTCTTTTTCTTCTGTATTTGGGTTAATACCAACGATACCCTCTTTATCCATAGGAGAAGGTAAATAACGACATACAGCATCTAAAAGAAACTGAACACCTTTATTTTTAAATGCAGAACCACAAATCATAGGAATAATAGACATATCCATTACAGCAGCTCTCAATGCAGCATGCACTTCGTCTTCTGTAATAGAGTCTTCATCCTCCATGTATTTTTCCAACAAATCTTCATCATAAGCAGCAACTTCTTCAATAAGTTTACCACGAAGAATCTTTGCTTCTTCTTTTAATTCTTCAGGAATTGCAACAACATCAAATGTTGCTCCCATACCCTCATCATGCCATACAATAGCTCTGTTCTTCACAAGATCTACAATACCTTTAAAGTTCTCCTCGTCACCAATGTTTAAAACAATTGGCACTGCGTTAGAACCTAGCATTTCTTTCACTTGCTTACAAACCATCATAAAATCAGATCCTTGACGGTCCATTTTATTTACAAAACCAATTCTTGGCACTTTGTAATTGTCTGCAAGTCTCCAGTTTGTTTCAGATTGTGGCTCAACACCATCAACGGCTGAAAACAAAAATACCAAACCATCCAAAACACGTAAAGATCTATTTACTTCTACAGTAAAATCTACGTGACCTGGGGTATCAATAATATTAAAGTGATAATCTTTGGTTTCTGGAAGAACCTCTGCATTTTCTTTTGGAAATTGCCAAGTACAAGTAGTAGCAGCAGAAGTAATTGTAATACCTCTTTCTTGCTCTTGCTCCATCCAGTCCATTGTAGCCGCTCCATCATGCACTTCCCCAATCTTGTGAGAAACACCTGTGTAGAACAACACACGTTCTGTAGTTGTAGTTTTACCAGCATCAATATGAGCTGCAATACCAATATTTCTAGTATATCTTAAATCTCTAGCCATTTCTATTAAAATCTAAAGTGAGAGAATGCCTTGTTAGCTTCTGCCATCTTGTGAGTATCTGTACGTTTTTTAACAGCAGCACCTTCTTCTTTAGCCGCAGCTAAAATTTCAGCAGCTAAACGCTGTGCCATTGTTTTTTCATTTCTCTTACGAGTGTACAAAATCATCCATTTAATAGCCATAGAAACCTTACGGTCTGGTCTAATTTGCATTGGGATTTGAAATGTAGCTCCACCAACACGACGAGATCTTACCTCTACATGTGGCATTACATTTGACAAACCATCCTTCCAAATTTCTAAGGCTGATTTTTCTTCTTCACCTTTTCTTTCCTCTACGATGTCTAACGCATCATAAAATACTTTAAAAGCTACTGACTTTTTACCCGCCCACATTAAATTGTTAACGAATCTAGTTACTAACTGATCGTTAAATTTAGGGTCTGGTAATAAGACTCTTTTTTTTGCTGCTCTTTTTCTCATGTCTTTACATTAAAAAAGTTAATTGATTTGTTACTTGCTCTTAACCGTGATTTCTAGCAACTATTAGTCGTTTAAAAAAAAATTAAAACGAACTATTATAATTTTTAGAAATTACAGCTCTTTACTCATAACGCTTTTACTTCTTTGGGCGTTTTGCACCATACTTTGATCGTCTTTGGGTTCTCCCCTCAACTCCCGCAGTATCTAAAGCTCCACGTACTACGTGATACTTTACACCTGGCAAATCCTTTACCCTTCCACCTCTAACTAATACTATCGAGTGCTCTTGTAAGTTATGTCCTTCACCTGGAATGTATGCGTTTATCTCATTACCATTTGTCAATCTAACTCTTGCAACTTTACGCATTGCTGAATTAGGTTTCTTTGGTGTTGTAGTATAAACACGTGTACAAACTCCACGTCTTTGAGGACAAGACGACAAAGCAGCCGATTTACTCTTCTTAGTTATTTTGGTTCTTCCTTTACGAACTAATTGTTGAATAGTAGGCATACTAAATAATTGCTTTTTTTCGTTTATAATTAAACTTGTCTCTTTTTTCAGAGTTTGCAAATGTACAATTAATTTCTAACCTTTCTAATCTCAGTAACTTATTTTTTAAAAAAGTATTAATAATTCATATGTAACCACTTTTTTAAATACATTTGAATATCAAAAATAGTAGATCCATTGCATATAAAATACACCCATTTTCTTATATCAGTAGCCATTCTTAGCTATACTTCTAGGGTTTATTCTCAAGATTTAAAACTTGAATTCAATTCAAATAAAAAAACTGAAAATATATTTCTTTCTAAAATTAATTATGAGACAAAACATAAGGACTCTACAGCTCTATTTGACGAAATAAATAAGGTGCAGAAAATTATTAAATTGAATGGTTATTTTTTAAGTTCTATAGACAGTGTTTTGCAGAAGAATAAAAAATATACTGTTTATATGAATTTTCAAGAAAAAGTAGATTCTGTGTATCTAAAATATACGAACGCCCCTACCCTATTTTTAAAGAAATATAATTTTAAGGACAACCAGATAAAATTACCAATAAACCAGTTAAAGCAAATTTTAACTGAAATTTCTACACAACAAGAGATAAAAGGGGCCGCTTTCTCTAAAGTGCAGCTGCAAAATTTTAAAATAAAAAATAAAACTCTTTTTGCTGAAATTCATTTCACATCCTCTAAAAAACGAACTGTAGATAAAGTAATTTTTAAAGGGTATGAAAAATTCCCAAAATCATTTGTTCAGAATTATTTCAATATTCATTCTAAAACAACTTTTAATAAAAAAAAGCTGACGGAAATTTCTAAATTATCTAAAGCCTTAAATTTCGCATCTGAAATAAAGGCCCCAGAAACGTTATTTACAAAAGACTCTACTTTTGTATATGTATATTTAAAAAAAACAAAAGGAAGCAGCTTTGATGGTCTTGTAAACTTCGCGTCTCAAGAAACCGGAAAATTGCAGTTTAATGGATATCTTGATTTAAAACTGAAAAACATTCTTAATAAAGGCGAAAGTTTTAACTTATTATGGAATCGCTTTGGAAATGAAAGACAAGAGTTTTCTATTGCCGCAAAAACACCCTTTATATTCAATTCTAAATTCTCTACAGAACTCTCTTTTTCTATTTACAAACAAGACACTACATTTTTAAGCACTCGTTTACAAACCAGTCTAAAATATCAAATAAAAAATAACACAAATTTGTTTGCAACCTTTCTTTCAGAAAATTCAGAAAATACTGCAACTACTATTCAAAATAATATCAAAACTTATAAGAACTACTTTATTGGCTTTGGCTATGAGTATAAATTACCAAAAAATGATGTTTCTAGAAATGATACTTTTTATGTAAACATAAATCCGTCTTTTGGAAAAAGAAGCACAACAAACAATTCCTTTTCACAAATTAAAATAACGACTACCATTTCTTACCTTCTCGATTTAAATAAAAAAGCGAGTTTCTATTTACGAAACAAAACAGGACTCTTAGAATCTGAAAACTATTTTGATAACGAATTACTTAGAATTGGAGGCAATAATTCTATTAGAGGCTTTAATGAGCAAAGTATTTTTGTTAAAAACTATATCCTACAAAACATAGAATATCGATATACAACATCAGCAGACTCCTATTTGTACACTATTACCGATCTAGCAATCATTTCAACCAACCAAAACAAAGAAAAACTATACAGTTTAGGAATTGGTTATTTATTTAACACCAATAATTCTCAAATTAACATCTCTACTGCTATTGGCTCCAATAGTAAAAACTCATTAGATTTTAAAAACACACAATTTTTTGTGAATTGGATAAATTTCTTTTAAAAGAAAACACCCTCTAAATTTACTCCTTACTGAATAAAAACCACAACAAAATAATGAACCTACGACTTTCTTAAAATTACATAGATGCCATATGGTATCATTAATTACCAAAAACACCCGTTAAAAAATAATTAATATTTATTAGATTATTATTAAAAAAACCAAAGTGAGACCATACTATTCTTATATATAACTTAGTTAAAATGAAATAAATTTATAAATTATGTAAATTAATAATAGATTATTTAATAAAATATTTAGATATTTGAATCAATTAATTCAAATCAAATAAATAATGAAAACAAAGTTTAAAGGAATTTTAACGCTACTACTAGCGTTCGTTGTGCAAATAACCTTTGCACAAGAGAAAACAGTTTCTGGAACGGTGTCAGACGCTACAGGTTCATTACCAGGCGTTAGTATACTTATTAAAGGAACAAACAAAGGGACTGAAACTGATTTCGATGGAAAGTTCTCTATTAAAGCAAAAGATGGAGATGTATTAAGTTTTAGTTATGTTGGTTACAAGACTTTAGAAAAAACAATAGGTGCTTCTAATACTATGAATGTAATACTATCGGAAGATGCTAGCGTCTTAAACGAAATAGTTATTACTGCCTTAGGTATTAAAAGAGACAAAAAATCTATTGGTTTTTCTCAACAATCTGTAACGCCAGAAAACTTAGTAAGGTCAAGAGAAACAGACGTTAACAATGCCTTAGCGGGTAGAGTTGCTGGTGTACAAGCAGTAGGTGCTCCTTCTGCAGGTTTTGGTAATTCTGGAATTAGATTAAGAGGTAACTCGAACGTTTTATACATTGTAGACAACGTTAAAATTAGTTCTACTTCAGATATAAACACTGCAGATATTGCAGATTTATCTGTTTTAAAAGGTTCTGCAGCAACTGCTTTATATGGACCAGAAGGAATTAATGGTGTAGTAATTATAACCACTAAAACTGCAAAAAGCGGTGAAAGTGTTGTAACAATAAACCATAGTACAGCTATGGAAAATGTGTATTTACTCCCTGAATATCAAAATGAATATGGTGGTGGTTACTCTCAAGACTTTAACACCTTTAATTTTGACGCTTCTAGACATCCAGCGGCTTGGTCTTCTTTTAATGGACAACCAATGGTTGAATATTACGCTGATGAAAGCTGGGGACCAAAATTAGACGGACAAATGGTACGTCACTGGGATTCTTGGATTCAGGGAGATCCTGAGTTCGGAAAATTAAGAGCTTTTGAAGCAAATCCAGACAACATTAAGAACTTTTTTGACACGGGTGTTGTAAACAATACATCTGTTAGTTTTGCCAAAGGTGGTGATGATTACAATGTTAGAATGGGTTTAACAAATATTGATAGAACGAGTGTTTTTCCTAATTCTAATAGAAGACAAGTGCAAGCTACTATCAATGCTAGCTTAAATATTACAGATAAGTTAACAGCTTATGCAAACATGAACTACCAAGACAGAAGAACTCAAAACTTTCCTGATAACGGGTATGGTAATGTTGCATCTAACCTAAACCAGTGGTGGCAACGTCAATTAGACATGGATCGTGTTAGAAACTACAAAAGAAACGGACAATTTGTTTCTTGGAACATTAACAGTCCAACAGATACAACACCTTTATACTGGGACTCTCCATTCTTTGAGCCTAATGAGAACTTAAACTTTCAAAACAAAAATGCATTGTATGGTAAAGTTGGTGTAAAGTATGAAGTAAATGAAGATTTAAACATGAGTTTAGATATCAGAAAAACATTTAATTCTTATGAATATAATGACAGAACTGCTTTTGGAAGCTTAGGTGGAAATCAATTACCTTCTTATAGCGAAAGCGAAAGCATGGATTACAGAGATGAATTGTTTGGTATTGTAAACTACTCTAGAGATCTAAACGAAAACTTTGATGTAACTGCTACTGCAGGTTTCGAACTTTCTACTATTGGATCAGAAAACTTAAGCGGAAATACTGTAGGTGGATTAAACACTTTAGGTTTCTATAGTTTAAGCACTTCTGTAGACAGACCAACAGTAAACAACTCTTCTTCTAAATTTAAGACACAATCTGTATTTGCAAAAGCATCTGTAGGTTATGCTGATATTTTATTCTTAGATGGTTTTACAAGATTTGATTGGGGATCTTCTGCATACGCTGAAGCAAACAGATTAGACACTTATGGTGGTTCTTTAAGTTTTGTATTTTCTCAATTAATACCAACAAATGATTTCTTGCGTTTTGGAAAATTAAGAATGAGTGCTGCTCAAGCACCTTTATTTCCAAGTCCTTACCAATTATCTGCAGTATATAATATTGGTACTCCTTACGGTAGTACTGGTACATTATCTGCTCAAGGTACTTTTGCAAACCCATTATTAAGAGGTGGTGTTCGTAAAGATTATGAAATTGGTACAGAAATGAGATTCTTTAACAGTAGATTAAGTGTAGATGTTGCTTATTTCCAAAAAGTAGATGAAGAATTACCTGTAAATGTAACTTTAGATGGTGCTACAGGGTATACTAGTACTTTAAAGAATGATGGTAAACAAACTTATAGTGGTGTTGAAGTAATGTTAAATTATGACATCATTAAGAAAGAAGATATCACTTGGAACACAACTTTAAGTTTTGCTACCTTAAAAAGAACGGTAGATAAAATTTCTGAAGGAATTGATGTGAATGTATTATCTAACTCTTGGAGAGGTATTCAATTACAAGAAAGAGTTGGTGAAGAATGGGGAGCAATCTACGGTAGAGCATACCAAAGAGATGCAGATGGTAATATTTTATTATCTTCTACAGGAGCACCAAGATATGACACAAACCAATTCTTAGGAAATGTATTACCAGACTTTACAGGAGGAATGTCTAACAACATTCGTTACAAAAACTTTAATTTAGGTTTTGATGTAGACTTCCAAAAAGGTGGAAAAGTATTTTCTGTAACAAGAATGTTTAACAACTATTCTGGTTTAGGAATAGAAACTGTTGGAAACAATAATTTAGGAAACCCTGTTAGAGATGCAACTGCAGATGGTGGTGGTGTTCTAATTGAAGGAGTTGATGAAACTACTGGAGCACCTGCTTCTTATAATGTAAATGCGCCAACATATTGGGGACGCTTATTTGCATTACACGAAAGATGGTTGTACGATGCTTCTTATGTAAAGTTAAGAACGGTACGTTTAGATTACGAAATGCCAAACAGCATTCTTGAAAAAACTCCATTCAAAACTTTAAACTTAGGTGTATTTGCGAACAATGTATGGTTAATACATTCTGCTTTACCAGGTTTAGACCCTTCTGAAATTGAAACTAGAAATGGTGTAAATTGGACTGAAGGTGGTCAATTACCAAACGTGAGAACAGTTGGGATCAACGTAAGAATGGCATTTTAATTAAAAAATAGATTTAAAAATGAAAAAAATACATAAAATAAAAACACTTATTCTTGCTGTAGCAGTATCTTTTACAGCATGTGATACTGTGGATTTTGGTGATACAAACCTAAATCCTAATAACCCTAGCTCGCCTGTAACGGCTTCGCTCTTAGCAAATGCACAAAGAGGTACTAGTGATTACGTTGCAAATACAACCTCAAACTTGTATGTTCAGTATTTATCTAACGGTCAATATGATGAAGAGTCTCGCTACCAAACCTTAAATTGGAGCCCAGATAGTTCTTATGGTTTGCTAGAAGATTTAAATCAAATTATTGAAATAAATGCTAGTGAAGAAACTAAACTTGCTGCACAAGCGTATGGCTCTAATGGGAATCAAATTGCTGCGGCAACAATTTTAAAAGTCTACATGATGCACGGTATGACAGACAGATGGGGATATTTACCATACTCTGAAGCATTAGATGTTGAAAACAACATCTATCCAGCTTATGATTCTCAAGAGGCTATTTATAATGGTCTTTTAGCAGAATTAGATACTGCTTTGGCTTCAATGGACGATGGTAAAGGACCTGACGGTGACATCTACTTTGGTGGAAACATGGCAAGATGGACAACTTTCGCAAATACTATTAAAATGGTAATGGGATTGCGTTTATCTAAAGCGAGTCCAGCAATTGGAGAAGCTAAATTTAAACAAGGAATGGCAGGAGCAATTTCATCTAATGATCAGAATATTCAATATTCTTATTTAAGTGAAGATTCTAATGACAACCC
>JBLHIE010000062.1:0-10485 GCA_047614925.1 Arenicella sp. | reverse complement strand
AAAATAATTAGAAGAACCAAAGATTTTTTTTAAAATAAAAACCCGTCGATATATCAACGGGTTTTTATTTTAAAAAAGACTTATTTGACAACGTCAACAGTTTTCTTTTGCAGAAAGGAAGGGATTCGAACCCTCGATACCGTTACCGGTATACTACCTTTCCAAGGTAGCGCCTTCGACCACTCGGCCACCTTTCTAAATATACAACGCTATTAAACCCTCAGGGGTTTCAACCTCTATTGTACTGTTTTCTCTATTTACTTTTTTAATAAAGGCATCTACCATAGGAATAAAAATCTCTGTTCCGTCCCTATCTATCTCAAAAAGTGGTTGTGCTGCTTTATCATTTATGTGAACAATTTGACCTACCTCTCCAAAATTTACATCCACTACCGTAAAACCAATTACCTCGTGAAAATAAAACTTATTACCCGTTAATTTAGGCAACATCGTGGAAGGTAAATAAATACCACATTTTAAAATCGAATCTGCTTCTTCATCAGAATAAATATCTTCAAACTGAACGCGTAGCTGATTTCCTTTGTGCAACGAACTTTTTTCAATAAAAAATGGAACCAAATTACTGCCAAATTCGACGTAAACTGATTCCATTTCTGTGTACAATTCAGGTTCATCGGTATCTAATTTGATAACAACTTCACCTTTAAAACTATATTTTGTAACGATTTTGCCTAAATAAAAACAATCTTCTTTACGCATCTTCGTATAAATTATAATTTATTCTGCTGCTTTTTCAGCTGCTTCATCAATTGTTTCTGGAGCTGCTTCAACCGCTTCTTCAACTGCAACGGCTGCAACAATCTCTTCAACAACTGGTTTAGCTGCTTCAATTCTTGCTTCGTTTACTGCTTTTTCTGCTGCAAGTGCTGCTGCTTTCGCATCAGACTGTGCTTGAGATAAACCTGCTTCTTTATCAGAAATTTTTGTAGCTTTTTCCGCTACCCAAGCTGCAAATTTAGCGTCTGCTTGCTCTTGAGTTAAAGCACCTTTACGAACACCACCAACTAAATGATTCTTTAACATAGCACCTTTGTAAGATAAAAGGTTCTTTGCAGTATCGGTTGGTTGTGCACCATTTTGTAACCATTGTACAGCTTTATCAACGTCTAAGTCAATTAATGCTGGGTTTACATTTGGATTGTAAGTACCTATTTTGTCTAAATATTTACCATCTCTTTTTGCACGAGCATCCGCGGCAACGATCCAATAGAATGGTTTCCCTTTTTTACCGTGTCTTTGTAATCTAATCTTTACAGACATAATTTGTTAATTTTTTAAGGTTCTCGACCTTGATTATTAATAATCTTACCATCTCGTGGTAAGTGGGCGCAAATATACAAATTAATTCAACACAAAAACAATTCGTTTTAAAGATATTTATGCCGTTACCACAAGGGTCGGGCTTTCGCTACTCGCTCTCTTCTAGGAGCTCAAACAAACCGGGCTATCCCGAACGGTACCTGACTCAAGGCTATTGCTTTTTCAATCATCAAAAGTTATTAACTTTCAACCAAAACCTCTACAAAAATACCTATTTTTACAACAGAATTAAACAGTCAAACGCTTCAACATTTACACCCATTTATGTACTTAATTTTTGATACAGAAACCACCGGTTTGCCTAAAAGCTGGAACGCTCCTATTACAAATACAGATAACTGGCCAAGGTGTGTTCAAATTGCATGGCAATTGCATGACGAAATGGGAAACGTCATAGAACACAATGATTTCCTTATAAAACCAGACGGATATAACATTCCGTATGACGCAGAAAGAATTCACGGAATTTCTACAGAACTGGCAGAAGAACAGGGTATTTCGCTAGACGAGTGTTTGGTTCTATTTACTGAAGTTTTAGGTAAAACGAAATTTATTGTGGGTCAGAATTTAAATTTTGACTTGAATATTATGGGGTGTGAGTTCCATCGATTGGGGGTTGAAAACAAGATGACTTCCCTACCAATATTAGACACGTGTACAGAAAAAACTGCTCTCATGTGTCAGATTCCTGGAGGTCGTGGTGGAAAATTCAAACTACCAACACTAACCGAATTACACCAGCATTTATTTGCTACTGATTTTGGCGATGCCCACAATGCAACAGCAGATGTTGAGGCAACTACGCGCTGTTTCCTAGAGTTAATTCGTATCAGAGAATTTACCAAAGAACAGTTAGATGTAAGTCCAAGTTATTTTAAAAATTTCTCTGAAGCCAATCCAAAACCTATTCAGGTTATTGGTTTAAAACACATCAATCTAAAAAAAGAAAGCGATAAAATTCGCCAACGTCTTGATAAATTAAAAAACACAGAAAGCACAAAATCTACCTCTGTAGGTTTGGCGGAGTTAGAAAATGTTCAGTTTTCTCATTTGCACAACCACACGCAATATTCTGTTTTGCAATCTACCATGGAAATTGGCCAAATTGTAGCAGCCGCAGCCGCAGACAATATGCCTGCCGTTGCAATGACAGATACCGCCAATATGATGGCTTCTTTTCACTTTGTAAGTGCTATTTTAACACACAATAAAACGGCAGCAACTCCAATGAAACCAATTGTTGGATGCGAATTTAATGTCTGCGAAAATCATAAAAACAAATCTCAAAAAGACAATGGATATCAGGTTGTCTTATTAGCAAAAAATAAAAAAGGATATCATAACTTGGCAAAAATGTCTTCTATTGCCTTTGTAGACGGCTTCTATTATGTACCAAGAATAGACAGAGAAGTTATTCAAAAATACAAGGAAGATATTATTGTTTTAACAGGTAATTTGTATGGAGAGGTTCCTAGTAAAATTTTAAATCTTGGAGAAAAACAGGCGGAAGACGCTTTACTTTGGTGGAAATCAGAATTTAAAGACGATTTTTATATTGAGTTGATGCGTCACAATCAACAAGATGAAAAAATTGTAAATGAAACTTTATTAAAATTCTCTAAAAAGCACCGTGTTAAAATTATTGCCACAAACAATACCTTTTATTTAGAGAAAAAAGATGCCAATGCACATGATATTTTATTATGTGTAAAAGAAGGCGAAAAACAAGCAACACCTATAGGAAAAGGGCGCGGGTATCGATACGGTTTGCCAAACCAAGAGTATTATTTCAAGTCTTCTAAAGAAATGAAAATGCTTTTTGCAGACTTGCCAGAAGCAATTATCAATATTCAAGAAATTGTAGATAAAATAGAAATTTTCACACTTGCAAGAGATGTCTTATTACCGGCTTTTGATATTCCAAAGGAATTTAAGGATGCAGAAGATGAATTAGATAAAGGAAAACGTGGTGAAAATAATTTTCTAAAACACCTAACCTTTGTAGGCGCTAAGAAACGTTATGGAGAAATTACAGAAGCTATAAAAGAGCGTTTAGATTTCGAGTTGTCTGTCATTGAGAAAACAGGCTATCCTGGTTATTTCTTAATTGTAGAAGATTTTATTCGCGAAGCTAGAAATATGGATGTCGCCGTAGGGCCAGGACGTGGTTCTGCTGCAGGTTCTGTAGTGGCTTTTTGTTTGTGGATTACCAATATAGACCCTATTAAATACGATTTACTTTTTGAGCGTTTCTTAAATCCAGAGCGGGTCTCGATGCCAGATATTGATATTGATTTTGATGACGAAGGGCGTGGTCGTGTTATGGATTATGTAATTAATAAATATGGTGCAAACCAAGTTGCACAAATTATTACCTACGGCACCATGGCCGCCAAATCTTCTATTAGAGATACTGCCAGAGTTTTAGATTTACCACTTTTTGAAGCGGATAGAATTGCAAAATTGATTCCGCTAATAAAACTGAAAAATATTTTTGGTGACGATGCAAAAAGTAAAGGAAAAGTTGCCGGATTAAGGTCTGAAGACAAACAATTGGTAGAAGAGCTAAAAAGTTTGTCTTTTGGAAATGATTTGGTCTCAGAGACCATTAACAAAGCAACAATGCTTGAAGGTTCTGTTAGAAATACCGGAATTCATGCCTGTGGTGTAATCATTACACCAGGAGATATTACCAACTATGTGCCGGTTGCTTTGGCAAAAGATTCCGATATGTATGTTACCCAATTTGACAACTCTGTAGTAGAATCTGCAGGTTTATTAAAAATGGATTTCTTGGGGTTAAAAACGCTGACTTTAATTAAAGACACCGTTAAAATTGTAAAAGCCAGGCATGATGTTGATTTAGATCCAGACAGTTTTCCTTTAGATGATGTAAAAACATATGAACTCTTTCAACGCGGAGAAACCGTTGGTATTTTTCAGTATGAATCTCCCGGAATGCAAAAACACATGCGCTCTTTAAAGCCTACTGTTTTTGCAGATTTAATTGCCATGAATGCGCTCTATAGACCAGGACCAATGGAATACATACCGAGTTTCATTAATAGAAAACACGGTACAGAAGATATCGAATATGATCTACCTGCCATGGAAGAATATTTGGCAGAAACCTACGGAATTACCGTCTACCAAGAGCAAGTAATGCTACTCTCGCAAAAATTAGCAGATTTCACCAAAGGTGAAGCCGATGTTCTGCGGAAAGCAATGGGTAAAAAACAAATTGCTGTGCTAGATAAAATGAAGCCAAAGTTTATAGAACAAGCTTCTGTAAAAGGACACGATCCAGAAAAATTAGAAAAAATCTGGAAAGATTGGGAAGCATTTGCCAGTTATGCCTTTAATAAATCTCACTCTACCTGTTATGCTTGGATTGCGTATCAAACTGCGTATTTAAAAGCACATTACCCCGCAGAATACATGGCCTCTGTACTTTCTAATAATATGAATGATATTAAATCTGTTTCCTTCTTTATGGAAGAATGCAAACGAATGGGATTGCCTGTTTTTGGTCCAGATTTAAATGAATCTTATTTAAAATTCTCTGTAAATGAAGAAGGTGCTGTCCGTTTTGGGATGGCAGCTGTGAAAGGTGTGGGCGCCGGAGCGGTTAGAGCCATTATTGCTGAAAGAGAGAAAAACGGTAATTTTAATTCAATTTTCGATTTGGCAAAACGCATTGATTTGCGTGCTGCAAACAAGAAATCTTTTGATAGTTTGATAAAAGCGGGTGCTTTCGATTCTTTTACAGACACACACAGAGCGCAATATTTTTCTACAGATGAAAAAGGATTGACCTTTTTAGAACGTGCTATGAAATTTGGAAGTAAATACCAAGAAAATGAAAACTCTTCACAAGTTTCTATGTTTGGTGAAGCTTCTAATATTCAATTTCCAGAACCAGACATTCCAGAGTGTGAAACTTGGGGAACGATGGAACTTCTTTCACAAGAAAAAGAAGTCATCGGAATTTATATTTCTGCGCATCCATTAGACGATTTTAAAAATGAACTCAAATTTTGCAATGCTTCTTTAAAGTATTTTAAAGCAGACTTGGCAAAATTTGTAAATATGAACCTCGCTTTTGCAGGTATCGTCACAGATGTACAGCACCGTGTTTCTAAAGCAGGTAAAGGTTGGGCATTATTTACAGTAGAAGATTATGCAGACAGTAATGAATTTCGGATTTTCGGAGAAGAGTATTTAAGAATGCAACATTTCTTAGTTCCAAATCAGTTTTTATTTATACGATCTACCATTCAAGCAGGTTGGACAAGTAAAGAAGGGGTTGTTGGTGAACCCCGATTGAAATTTACAGAAATGAAATTGTTACACGATATTATGGATGAACTCTGTAAAAAAATGACCATTCAACTTCGTTTAAATCAGATAAAAGAAGACACCATCCTCAACTTAGAGTCTATTTTAAAAAATAAGCCAGGTAAGCAAAGTTTAAACTTTGCTATTTGGGATGAAAAAGAAAAATTAGAAGTGAGTTTGCCTAGTAGAAATACAAAAGTTCATATTACAAATGAATTATTGGCAACTTTAGACAGTCAGCAAATTAGTTATAAATTAAACTGATTCTAATTAGTGAAATAAAGTGAAAACAAGTGCTCCATAAAAAGATAAAGAATTACTTTTGTTTAACATTTTACAATAAACATGAAACAAAAAAACAATGGTACTTGGGTAAGTTGGAATGAAAACGTTACCTACGATTACAAATCACTTTTTAAGATAACTACTGAAGCAGAATTGCAGGACGTTATTAAAAATTCAGAGAAAATACGTGTTTTTGGAACTAAGCAATCATCGGCAGATATTGCTTCCGGTTTAGAAACATTGCTAGACATAACTACGTACAATAAAATACTTTCTTATAATGACGCAGCGCACGAAATTACAGTGCAATCTGGTGTAATTTTAGGTGATTTTCTAGAAGCAATTGAAGCGAAAGGATGGTGTATTCCCTGTTTACCAGACATTAACACCATTACTATTGGTGGCGCTTTGGCAACAGGAACCCACGGAACAAGTGGAAAGTTATTGTGTGAATACATGACAGAATGCAGTATGGTCTTAGCAGATGGTTCTTTAAAAAGAATTAATGAAAAAGACGGACTTATAGATGCAGTAAGAGTTTCTTTAGGAGTTTTAGGCGTATTCTCTGAAATTACTTTTAAATGTGAACCAATATATACATTGCATGTAAAAGAAGGTCCAGAAGACGATACTGAATGGTTGCCTAAAATTAAACAACGTTTGCAAAAACACGATTTTTTACGAATTTTATGGTTGCCACATACAGATAAAGGATATGTAATTACTGGAGACAAGATTGATCCTGATACAGAAATCAAAGAAGATCTAGGACCTGCATACTTGAAGCACAGAAGAACCGCTTCAAAAATACTATATAAATATTCACATATTTTTCCTTGGACTACAGCCATTGCAAACAAACTCTTATACAGAGGTTTTTTTAGTAGCACCAAAGAACATAAAGGATCATTGTATCAGGCTACCGTTACAAAGTCCAGAGGTTCAACAATAGAGCTGGCAGAATGGACCATTGGCTTAGACATCTTTCCTACAGTGTTTGAAGAGCTAAAAACTGAAATTAATAAGTGGAGCAACAAATCGTTTATTCACATTCCTATGGATGTGCGTTTTGTATACAAAGACAAATCTTGGTTAAGTTACGCCTATGGCGAGGATACAGTAACCATGGGGTGTGTTTCTAGAAATGCAGCCACGGCAGATACATATGAAGCCTTTAAAAGTATTGAAAAAGTGTTTTTAAAGTATGGTGGAAGACCTCACTGGGGGAAACGCTTTGTCGCAAAAGACGCTACCTTGTCTAAGGTTTATGATAAATGGGAAGATTTTAAAGTTTTAAGAAAAGAATTTGATCCAACTAATAAATTTTTGAATCCGTATTTAACCAAATTATTGAACGAAAAAGAAAGAGCGCATGCAGTTACCTAAAGGATTTTTATTTGATTTTGATGGTGTTGTTGTAAACAGTTTCGAAAGTCACGGCGCTGCTTGGAATGCTGCTTTTAAAGAATTATTTGGCAAAGAGATTCCTCCTTTCCCTAAAAGTCATGCAGGAAAATCTCCTATGGTTATTGCAGCATATTTTTGCAGTGTTATTGGTGAAGAAAATCGAACAAAAGACCTGTATGCTTTAAAGGATAAGTACTTAGACCTTCATTTTACGGCTCCTAACTTATTGCCGGGTGTTCGAGAGTTTACAACCTTACTAACCAAAGAGAAAATACCATACGGTATTGCAAGCAACGCCACAAAACAGTTTTTAAAAAACAGTGTACATCATTTAGAATTGAATTTTCCAGTTGTTTTTGGTGTAGAAGATTATGAAAAACCAAAGCCTGCGCCAGAGGCATATATTACCTTAGCAAATGCATTGGGTTTTAAACAAAACAACTTTAAAGATATTTGGGTCTTTGAAGATAGTTTAACAGGAACAAAAGCTGCAAAATTAGCGGGCATGGTTCCTATCGGAATTATGACTCAATTCTCTGAAGAAGATTTAAAAGAAGCTGGAAGTGTTTTAGTGTTTCCTACTTTGTTAGAAGCGTATCTATATTTATCTAAATAAGGTTTAAAAGTATTCAATTTACCAACCATAACCTGCAAGGTTTCAAAACCTTGTAGGTTTTTAATCTTAAAAGAAAAAGGGTTTTGAAATCTTACAAGAAAAGTAGTATCTCTTATAGATTTCTACTAACATAAGCGCAGTGAAATTGAGAATAGTACTATGTTGTAACTTCTCTAAAAAGCCTTTCTAAATTTTTATTTTGAGAAATTAAACCTAAAATTTTAAAGTTATTCTCTTGTGCTAAATCAAAGATTTTAGAGCGCATATCCTCTTCGGAATCAAACGTTAATTCCCAACTATTTCCCGGTAGACTTGTTACTGAAATTAGGTTTGATAGCTTCTTAAAGAGAACTTCATCTATAGAAATATTAAACGTAACGGCAATTACCTGTTCCTTGGAGTCTTGAAGTTCTGCTAGCTTTTTATCCACTAAAATTTCACCCTTTTTAATAATAATTACGCGGTCGCAAACAGCTTCTACCTCTTGCATAATATGCGTAGAAAATAGCACCGTTTTATCTTTTCCTAACTCCTTAATTAATGCTCTAATTTCTATAATCTGGTTGGGATCTAAACCTGTTGTTGGCTCATCTAAAATTAAAACTTTTGGATTGTGTAAAATGACCGCAGCAATGCCCACTCTTTGCTGATATCCTTTAGAAAGTTCATTTATTTTCTTGTATGCCTCCGAAGTTAAACCTACTTTTTCAATACATATTTCTACCTGGCTTTTAGCAACCTTAAAAATCGATGCTTGAAATTGCAAGTATTCTCTAACATACATGTCTGCATACAAAGGATTGTGTTCTGGCAGATAACCAATTGTTTTCTGAGCATCTATAGGTTTTTGTAAAACATCAATTCCGTCTATAAAAACAGCTCCCTCATTTGGTTTTATAAAACCAGTTAAGATTTTCATCATCGTAGACTTCCCAGCACCATTCGGACCTAAAAAACCAATGATCTGTCCTTTTTCCGCAGAAAAAGAAATATTACTTAGTACTTTCTGAGATTTATAGTTTTTAGAAACGGAAGTTACTTTTATAGACATTTTACAAATGTAGGTTTAATACTAGGATAACGGTAATAAGTTTATTTTAGTTTGTAATATTCGAAAGACTTACCCTTGCTTTACGAATGCACTTCATTCTACACCATGCCAATTTATGGCGTTTCTTGTAAAGCCATAAGGTTCCTAAGTCTAATAAAAAATAGAAAAGACTAATGCCACTTGGCGGATTATGACTGGGTAAGAACTCGAAAACTCCCCACGCTGTAGCGGGCCATTTCCAACATAAATAGTTTGTCCCAACAATTTCTAAATAAGCAACGGTGATATACATGGTTAAATAAAACAACCGCTCTCTTGGCTTTTTTCTTAAAATTAAAAGTGTTGAGATGGTCATTGTAAAACCAAAAACATCATTCTTAATGATTAAAAAAACCGTTGCATACACCAAAATAAAAACTGTAAATATATGTTCTAACTTTATCTTATTTTTAAGTACCGAAGCAGCTTTCGAGAAATATAAAACTCCCACATAAACCAAAGCATGCCCAAGAGGCACATAATGTGGCACATTGCCCAATCTATACGTGTACATTCCTAGTACTATAGAAAATAAATACTCTCCAATTACTGCGATAATAACGGCATATAGCATTTGCTCTTTTACGCGCTTGTTCACTTGCCAAAAAGTAATTGCAAAGCCAATACACATACTTATATTGGCGTATAATTGTGCGTCTTCAGTTCGTTTTACCACAAACGTACTGTCTAAAAACAGTCCAAAACCAATAAATAAAAAGAGGACTCCTACGCTTTTAAAAGTTGCGTAAAAAGGAGATTTAGATGCTAACAAACTCATACGGCTAAAATAGGAAAGAAAATAAAAATGGCTCAATAAAATTGAGCCATTTTAAAAAATATGCTTTAAACCACTACAATTGATAGCGTACTCTAAGACTCACAAATCTTGGTAAAATAAAACGTTCATTTACTGTAAACGCAATAATACTCTGACTCACATTTACCTGAGAACCTGTTGCCAATAAGTTATTACCTACCAACTCATATTCCCATTTTGCATCTCTATCTTTTCTATATGCTAATTTTGCATTCCAAATATTAAATGAACTTTGAGCAACGCCATCTCGTCTTACTTCATTAAAAGTAAAATCTGAAGTTACGGTTAAAGAATTCCAAATATAGGCATCAAAATTGATTGAGGGTGCATGGGTTACCGTCTCTATAGTTTCTATATCTACTCTCCTAGCACTATTGCTTTGCGCTATAAGTGAAACTCTGTAAGCCAAACTAACATTTGGTGCCTTGGTGAAATTTGTACCAATACTTGCGTTCATTCCTCGAACTAAGCTTTCATTTGTATTCTCTGCAGAGTTGATAAATGAATATGTTTTATTATAGGAAAAATTACCCCCTACTCTTGTTCTAATTTTTTTAATTGTTTTTCCAAGGCCAATAAAAGAAGTAAAAC
>JBLHIE010000061.1:0-10508 GCA_047614925.1 Arenicella sp. | reverse complement strand
GGAAGACCAAACAGACTGCATGACAGAATTAGATATCTTGTCGCAGAAGATTTTTCTTGGAAAATAGAAAGATTAGCGCCATAAATTTTTATATTTACTTTGTACAATAAATAAAATTAAATGAAAACACTCTACATTGTTAGACATGCGAAGTCTTCTTGGGAATACGCTGGAATTGAAGATATTGACAGACCTTTAAAAAAGCGTGGTATTAAAGATGCTCATTTAATCTCTAAGTTTTTGTCTAAACAAATAGACAAACCAGATGTTTTTATAACAAGTAGCGCAAACAGGGCTTTGCACACGGCGCTTATTTTTTGTGAAAATTTTAATTTTCCACACGCTAACCTCCAAATAAAAAGACAGTTATATAGTTTTAGTGATGGTTATTTAGTAAAAACTGTAAACGCCTTAGATGACGGCTTTAGTTCTGCTATTATATTTAGTCATGACCACGGTATCAATACATTTGTGAATGAGTTTGGAAACAAACCCATAGCACACGTGCCTACCTGTGGTGTAATTGCTTTAAAATTTCAAGAAAAACACTGGAAAAACATCAAAAAAGGAACAACTATTTTAATAGAGTCTCCCAAAAACCATAAATAAAACAACTTTGTTAGAAATAAAAAAATTCGCAGCAATTGATATCGGCTCTAATGCTATTAGACTGTTAATCTCGAACGTAATTATTTCTGAAGATAGAGAACCTCAATTCAAAAAATCTTCATTAGTAAGAGTTCCTATACGTTTAGGAGCAGATGCTTTTACAAATGACGGTGTTATAAGCGAAGCCAATACAGCCAGGTTAATAAGCGCTATGGAAGCTTTTAAATTGTTAATGAATGTAAACGGAGTAGAGAAGTACAAAGCTTGTGCAACCTCTGCAATGAGAGAAGCATCTAACGGAAAAGAGGTTACCGAGAAAATTCTCTCTGAAACAGGTGTAAAAATTGACATTATTGGAGGGAAAGAAGAAGCAGCCATTATTTCCTCTACAGATTTAAGTGCATTAATTGAAGGTGATAGTTCTTATTTATATGTAGATGTTGGTGGCGGTAGTACCGAATTTACATTATTTTCGAAAGGTAAAATCATAACCTCAAAATCTTTTAAAATGGGTACGGTGCGTCTTTTAAATAATAAAAAAACACTAAACAAAGAAATATTTATCAATGTAGAAAAGTGGATTAAAAAAAACACCAAAGATTTAAAAAGAATCTCATTAATTGGCTCTGGAGGAAATATTAATAAGTTGTTTAAAATGTCTGGCAGATCGGAAGGCAAACCCATCTCTTTTATCTACTTGAATGCACAATACCAGTTTTTAAAACAAATGTCTTATGATGACCGAATTTCTGAATTAAGTCTTAATCCAGATAGAGCAGACGTTATCATACCCGCTACTAAGATTTACCTCTCTGCAATGAAATGGAGTGGTGCAAGAAAAATATATGTTCCTAAAATAGGCTTGTCTGACGGTATTATTAAAACCCTATACTACAGTAGTTTATAGACAACAACCTTTTCTTTCTTTAAGAAAGTTGCTTTCATACAGTTTCCTTTAAATGACTCTTTATAAGTGTATTAAACTCCTCACTTTCATTGTTTAAAAAAGTGGTTTCTATCGGTAAATAGGATATATTTTGAATTTTATCCCTCAAACGAACATAATCTTTTTCTGTAGTTACTATTATTTTTGAAGACGGCATCTGCTTAAATTTCTTTTCAATCCTTTCAATCTCTTTGTCTGAAAAATGATGGTGATCCGAAAATTCTAAATGCTGAAACTGTACGTTTAAACTTTTTAAATAATTTACCAATGGTGCAGGGTTTGCAATACCTGTAATCAATAAAACTTCAAAGTTTTTTAATTTCGAAGTAGCTATTTCCATTGAACCTAAAAGGGCATCCGCATATGAAATACGAGTAAAAAATACTTTTTTATGAAACTGAAGTAGTTTTTGTTTTATAAAATCTTGAGCTTCTTTAGAGAGATTTTTAGGACACTTAGTTACTAAGATTATGTGTGCTCTTTTTGCTCCTTGTCTACTTTCTCTTAAGCCTCCTGTTGGAAGCAAAAAATCATCCACAAACAAATCATCAAATTTGGTTAATAGAACATAGAAACTACCTTTTACTTTTCGATGCTGAAAGGCATCATCTAATAGAATTACATCTGGTGTGTTATTTGCAATCAAACTTTTTACACCTGCTACCCTATTGACATCTACAGCAACATCAACGTTCTTAAACTTCTTAAAATATTGCAATGGCTCATCTCCCACATCTAGTGCCAAATGAGTGTCATTTAACAAGACAAACTCTTTTGTTTTTCTTCCGTAACCTCTGCTTAAAACTGCCGTCTTATAATTATCTTTTAACAATCGTATTAAATATTCAATTTGAGGTGTTTTACCGGTACCGCCAACACTTAAATTACCAACTACAATTACAGGTGTTTTAAATGAAGTTTGACTAAATACCCGAGTATCAAAAAAGAAATTACGAATTCTAGTAACAAAATCGTACAAAATGGCAAATGGAAAGAGTAAAAATCTAAGTACTTTCATTACGGTAAAAATACATTAAAATTGTTAACTTTGGTTTTAGAAAAGAGACCCGAATGAATATAAAAGAAGTTACAAATTATTTAGAAGAATTGGCTCCTTTAAATTATGCTGAAAATTTTGATAATGTTGGTTTATTAGTTGGAAATTATCACACAGAAGTTTCTGGGGTGTTGGTTGCGTTAGATACTTTAGAAGAAACTGTAGATGAAGCAATTTCTAAAAATTGCAACTTAATTATTAGTTTTCATCCTATTATTTTTAGTGGGTTAAAAAAATTAAACGGAAATTCTTACGTTGAAAGAGTCGTTTTAAAAGCGATAAAAAATGACATTGCTATTTATGCGACTCATACTGCTTTAGACAATTCTAAAAAAGGTGTTTCGGCAAAAATGTGCGAAGTTTTAGGCTTAAAAAACACAAAGATATTAATTCCTAAAAAAGGAATTATCAAAAAATTAATCACTTTTGTTCCCTTAAAAGAGGCCAGCGCCTTGCGCAATTCACTCTTTAAAGCTGGTGCTGGAAATATTGGTAATTATGACCATTGTTCTTTTCATACTTTGGGCGAAAGTACCTATCAAGGAAATGAACACTCAAATCCTGTAAAGGGTGAACGAGGCAAACTTCACACAGAACAAGAAACACAAATTAGTGTGGTCTATGAAAGTAAGTTTGAAGACGCAATATTAAAAGCTTTGAAAGAAAATCATCCTTATGAAGAAGTTGCCTTTGATATTAATACAACAGAAAATGTGCATCAAGATATTGGGTTGGGAATGATTGGCGAGCTTCCAGAAGAAATGAGTGAGAAAGATTTCTTATTATTTTTGAAAGCAACAATGAAAACCGATTGTGTTCGTCATTCAGAATTATTACACAAGAAAATAAAAAAAGTAGCTGTTTTAGGAGGAGCTGGTAGTTTTGCTATTTCAAATGCAAAAAATGCAGGTGCAGATGCATATGTGAGTGCAGATTTTAAGTACCATGAGTTTTTTAAAGCCGAAAAAAGCATTTTATTAGCAGATATTGGTCATTATGAGAGTGAACAGTTTACAAAAAACCTTTTGGTTGACTATCTTACGAAAAAAATTAGTAATTTCGCAGTCATTTTATCAGAAAAAAGTACAAATCCAATTTATTACATATAAACATGGCAAAGAAGAAAGAAATTTCAGTTGAGCAAAAATTAAGAGCATTGTATGACCTACAATTAATAGACTCTAGAATTGATGAAATTAGAAACGTTAGAGGTGAATTACCTTTAGAAGTTGAAGATTTAGAGGATGAAGTTGCCGGACTAAATACCCGTATTTCTAATTTAACTGAGGATGCTTCTAATTTAGAAACAGAAATCAACAACAAGAAACAAGCAATAGAAGATTCTAAAGTTTTGATGACAAAATATGATGAGCAGCAAAAAAATGTTAGAAATAACAGAGAATTTGACTCTTTATCTAAAGAAATCGAATTTCAAGATTTAGAAATTCAATTGGCAGAAAAAAGAATTAGCGAGTACAAGGTGAAAATTGCTCAGAAAAATGAAGTAATTGACGGAACTAAAGAGAAACTAGAGAAGCAAGACAAACATTTAGGTCATAAAAAAGCTGAATTAGATGCAATCTTAAAAGAGACTGAAAAAGAAGAAAAACTTTTAGGAGAAAAATCTGAAGAGTTTGCGAAGTCTTTAGACCCTCACTTATATGCTGCATACACAAGAATTAGAACCAAAGTAAAAAACGGTTTGGCTGTTGTTGCAATTGAAAGAGGTGCTTCTGGAGGATCTTATTTTACAATACCACCGCAAGTACAATTAGAAATTGCAAATAGAAAAAAGATAACTATAGATGAGCATAGTGGACGTATCTTAGTTGATGCTGCACTAGCTGACGAAGAGAAAGCAAAAATGGACAAACTATTTTCTTAATCTCAAATAACAAGTCATAAAAAAAACTCGAAGCTTTTAGCTTCGAGTTTTTTTTATGACTATTTTTTAGTGTCCTAATAATCTAAATTCTTCAAATAACTTAACTTTTCTTTCCAAATACTTAAGTCTTCTTTGAATTCGTTTACGCTGTTCTTAACATTTAAAACTAACGGATTGTCATCTTTTGCATTTGAAAAGAAACCTAGATTATTTTCTAATTGCTGTATTTCTTTCACAACTTCATCCATCTTTTTTCTAACTAACAATTGCTCTGAATCTAATTTTCTAAAATCTTCATTTGCCATTAAACCGTCTATAACAAATGTAAATTTCAACATGCTAACTTCATTCTTGTCTAGAGATAAACTCTCTAACAATCTGTCTATTTGTTTGTTAAATTTACTTTCTAAATGCCTAACATTTCTTGGCAATTGCCCTAAATCTTTCCATGTTTTAATAGCTTCTAATACACTTTCTTTTGTATCTGCAGTTTGTTCCTTTAAAGCATCTAAAAAGACCTTCTTAGCATCTACCGTTGCTTGTTGCTCTTTACCAACTGCATTTTTTTGATCATGGTACCTGTCAAAATAAGAATTACAAGCTCCTTTAAATTTATTCCAAATATCATCAGAAAATTTTCTTGGCACATGGCCTATCTTTTTCCAATCTGATTGAATCTTCTTCATCGATTCTGTAGCTACTTCCCAATCTTCACTTTCTTTTAAAGAGTCTGCAACCGCTATTAGAGCCAGCTTCTTTTTTAAATTCTCTTGTTGTTCAGATTTTTCATCTTTATAAAAATGATTTTTTGAACTATTAAATTTCTTTGTAGCTGCCTTAAACTTTTGCCAAACCTCTTCACTTTTAGCATACGGTAATTTACCTGCATTAAAATACTCTTGTCTTAACTTTTCTGTCTCTACAATACTATTTTGCCAATCCTTGTGTGTTTTATTGTTCGCGGTATCATATGCATTAAAACGCTCAATAATAGCTAACTTTAAAGTTATAATTTCTTGAAACTTAGACTTCATCTCACGAAAATGATTGTGACGCTTGTCATGTATTTCCTTTGTTATTGCACTAAACTTCTGCCAAACATCTTCTCTTACCTCTTTTGCTACTGGCCCAATATCCTCTTTCCAAACCTTATGTAACTCTTGTAATTCTTTAAACGCCTCATTTACATCAGTAGATGCTGCCAAAGCTTCAGCCTTTAAAATAATTTTTAATTTCTCTTCTAGATTATTTTTAAAATCTAAGTCTCTAAAGTCATTACTTAAATGTAGTAAATCGTAAAAACGCTCTACGTGATGATGATATGTTTTCCAAGTATCATTGTAACGCGTTTTAGAAACGGCACCAATAGAACGCCAAGTATCTTGCAATACTCTAAATTCTTTATACATGGTATTTGGATCTGCATTCTCGATCAAATTTTTCAAGCTTTCAATTACTTGAACTCTTTTATCGAGATTGTTATGCATCTGGTTGTCAATAGCATTATAATGTGCATCTCTTTGCTTTTTATAATCAGATAATAGTGTGTTATACGCTCCCTTTACTGCACTGGTAAATTGAAAATCTATTACATTTCCGCCTTCTTCTAAAAATATTTTTTTCTTTTCTGCCAACAAAGTGCCAAATCTTATATTAAAAGCGCCTTTAATAGCCTCTATTTGGTCCTTTATTTTATTTACTGGATTGCTAGATAATGTATTTTGTAACGCTACGACTAATTCTTCTAAAGATAAAGTAGCATATTCTATAACAGCAGTTTTCTCTTCTTTCTCTTCCTTCTGCTCTTTCTGATTTACTTCTTCAGACACAGCAATCTCTTCTTCTGCTACTGTTTCAGAAGTTTCATCTGATACTTCGGGAACAATTACGGTTTCCTCTTCCTTTAATTTTTGAGTTTTGTTTACAAGCTCTTCATTTGTTTTTACCGTTTTTTCAACGTTTTCTTCATTATTATCTGACATATTCATAATGTTTAAGTTCACTTAATAATACACTATTATTAAAGTCTATAAAGATACTGACAACTTACTAGCTACACAAAAAGTGAGGCTAAAATCTA
The DNA here is from genome assembly GCA_047614925.1 of Arenicella sp. Lineage (GTDB taxonomy): Bacteria > Bacteroidota > Bacteroidia > Flavobacteriales > Flavobacteriaceae > Polaribacter. The sequence continues at coordinate 3,931 of JBLHIE010000061.1, read as the reverse complement.
TTATTTGGACTCATTCCAAATTCTCCAAGATTCCTCCGCTTGCATTTCCAACATTTCATAGCCATTCTTTATACTTGCTCCTTTTTCTTTTCCTTTTGATAAAAAAGCAGAAATTTCTGGGTTGTAAATTAAATCGAATAATAAATGTTGCGCTGTTAAAAATTGATACGGAATGTTTGGCGATAAATGAATATCTGGTGAAGTTCCTATGGGTGTACAATTTACAATGATATGGTATTTACTTACAACATCCTTTGTTAAGTCTTCATAAGAAATTTGCTCTTTTCCGAAAGGATTCCTCGAAACAAATTTATACTGAATTTTGTTCTTTTTAAGAGCATATGCAACGGCCTTAGACGCACCACCAGTTCCTAATATTAAAGCAAATTTATGATGCGTTTTTAAGTAAGGTGAAATTGAGTTTTCAAAACCTACCACATCGGTATTGTATCCTTTTAAATTGCCTCTTTTTGTCAATTTAATGGTATTTACAGCTCCTATTTCTTTGGCAGTCTTGTCTAGTATGTCTAGATGTTGTATTATTTCTTCCTTATAAGGAATGGTTACATTCATTCCTTTTAAAAATAATTCTTTTTTTATTATGGAAGGAAAATCTGCAATGTCTTGAATATCGAAATTTCTATATTCATGCTTTTTCAAATCTAATATTTCGAATTTTTTAGCAAAATACCCTCTAGAAAATGAGTAGGATATATTCTTACCTAAAAGGCCAAAAATTTTATTCTTTTTTTCTTCCATAATAATCTATACTTAAAACTAAAACGATACCAAAAATAATATAAAATAAGCCAAACCATGTTTCTAAAGTTGAAAAATCTGGCACAAATCGATTGTAATTCTCAATAATTTTATTTCCTTTTTTATCTAATAAAAATGCTTCATCACTTATTAAATAAACGGCTTTTTTCCAAGGCCAAACAATACCTAAAGACCCCGTAATAAAACCAATAATTACAGCAGTAACAATAGCATTAAACCTTTTTAATACGTAGCCTAAAAGATGACTAATAGAAACCAAGCCAAATGCAGAGCCCAATGTAAAAACACTAATTATTTTAAGATATCTAATTTTTTCTGGATCCTGTAAGACCTCAAAATTACCCCTTACTAAATTAGTAACTACAAAAAGTAATTCATTTACAGAGTCTACCAAAAGCAATACATAATTCCCCATTAAAATAAGAATAAATGAGCCTGAAAGTCCAGGAAGTGTCATCCCAGAAACCCCAATTATTCCACAGATAAAAACAAACCAAAGGTTGTCATTTTCTCGTGCCGGATTTAAAAAACTGATTCCTAAGCCTACAGAAATACCAAGTATCAAAGAAACTATATTTGTGCTATTCCATTCGCCAAAACCTTTGCCAATGTAATAAACAGAACCAATAATCATCCCAAAAAACCAGCTCCAAACATAGAGCTCATAATGCTGTAGAAAAAAATCTAAGACCAAAGAGATGCTGAAGTAACTAAAAACACTTCCGCCCATTACCAGTAATAAAAACGGACCGTTTATATAGCTGTAAAAGCTTTTAAATCGGAAGTTTATCAAAAGCTTAAAAGCAATGAAGTTTATTTTTTTAAAGGAATAAATAAGTTCTTCATAAAAACCAAAAACAAAAGAAACCGTTCCGCCAGAAACACCAGGCACTTTATTTGCAGCACCCATTGCCAACCCTTTTAAAAAAAGGATTGCTTTCTGTAAAAAAGTTCTTTCTGTTTGCATTACTCTTTTTTAACCGCTAGTTTTTCCATTAATAAAATCAGGCCAAAACCCACAATGGCCAAAACAATGGCCAACATTAGTTTAGGATCTCCATCAAAAGATAAAGGAGAAATACTTTGTTCTACTAAAGGTTTTACAACCCCATGCCTGTCTATATAAGAAGAAATAGCCTCTTTCCATGGCCAAACTTTATTTAAAGAACCTAGCATAAGACCCGTTAATACAATTAACATTTGATTCTTATAATTTGAAAAAAGCCATTTTAATAACCTTGCAAAAGAAAGCAACCCAATAATTACACCCAATGCAATTGCTCCAATAATTTTATAATCTTTAGTTGTTATCGCAGTCATAACAATTGGGTATACCCCTAATAATAATAAAATATAAGAACCAGAAATACCGGGTAAAATCATAGCGCAGGAAGCGATAGCACCTGCAAAAACTAAAAATAAATAATTAATTTCACCCACGTTTGTAGGCGGCATCACCGTAACTGCATATCCGAATGAAATGCCTAAAACAAATAATATAATAATTTGAACATTCCAAGTTTCTATCTGTTTTCCGATATACATAATACTCGCTAAAACCAATCCAAAGAAAAAAGACCACAGTAAAACAGGTTCATTTTCTAACAGCCACTTAATGGTTTTTGCCAACGAAAGAATGCTGACAAATACTCCTATAAAAAGAGCCAATAGAAAAGAACCATTTACCTGTTTCCAAGCTGCTTTTATTCCGGCTGTTTTTAAAGTTTTTAACAGTTGAAAATTTACATTACTTATAGAAGCTAAAAGCTCTTCATAAATTCCAGAAATAAATGCAATTGTTCCGCCAGAAACTCCAGGAACCACATCTGCCGCCCCCATTGCCATTCCTTTGAATCCAATTACTATATACTCTTTTAAATTTCTACTCATTATATTTTCTTATTTTTGTAAAAAACGAAGATAATAGAATTTGAATAAAAAATAGAAGCGTTTATTCTATTTGTACATTTTATTGATAAGACACAAGATGCCGAAAAAAGGAAAAGCAAAAAACACCCTGAACAAAGCGAAACACACCAAGTTAATGAATCGGAAAATTAACAAAGTAAAGCTAGAAAAAAAACTACATAAAGAGCGTTTAAAAGCAATTATAAAAAAAGTGAACGAAGATAAGGAGCCTGAAGAAAATGGAAATGAAGAAAAAGAGAATGAACACTAAATTAAAATACTTTTTTGGTGTATTCATTTCTTTGCCACTCTTGCCTTTTTTATACTTTCAAGGAAAAAAAATTAAGAGAGCAGTACCTAAACTACCGGAAGCTAAAGAACCAAAAGGTTATGTGAATGGAAATTTTAAAAACACCTTAAAGATACTTTCTATTGGTGAAAGCACCATTGCTGGGGTTGGTGTTGAATTTCATAAAAACGGTTTTACAGGTGCTTTGGCCAATACACTTTCTAAAGAATTGCAAAGCAATATCAATTGGCGCGTATATGCAAGAAGTGGTTATACTGTTTTACAGGTTTGTAAAAAAATTATTCCTAAAATTGAAGAAAAAACGACAGATCTTATTGTCATTGGAATGGGCGGAAATGATGCTTTTACCTTAAATTCTCCTAGAAACTGGATTAAAGGTACCCAAAACCTCATTAATTTATTGCAACTTAAATTTCCTGGAACACCTATATTCTTCACAAACATGCCTCCTATTAAAGAGTTTCCTGCATTTACAAAACCAATTAAATTCGTAATTGGTAATTTGGTTGAAGTTTTAGGAGCGCGTTTACATCTTTTAATAAATAACAAATCAAATGTGTACTACAGTAATGAAGTGATCACCTTAAAAGAATGGAGTCAAAGAAATGCGTTGCCCACAAATAATGCTAAAATTTATTTTAGTGACGGCGTGCATCCATCGGAATTAACCTACAACGTTTGGGGAAAAGAAATGGGCCTTTTCATAAAATCTAAGTTGAATAACACAACTGATCTTTATTAAAATGAAGAAAAAAATACTTATTCTTGGTGCTGGACTTTCAGGAATTTACTTAGGACACAAATTAAAAAAAGCAGGCTTTTCCATAAAAATTTTAGAAGCCAATAACCGCATAGGTGGTAGAATTTACACCAAAAAGAGTCAGCATACAAAAGTAGAATTAGGTGCTACTTGGCTTTGGAAATACAATGAAG
>JBLHIE010000060.1:0-10548 GCA_047614925.1 Arenicella sp. | reverse complement strand
GTGTTAAATGCCGGAGCTACAATTAGACAAGCTTATTGTCCCGAAACAGAAATAATCATAGCTCCTGATTTTACAATAACAGATGAAGATGACTTAGGAATAGATAGTTTTTCTATACAAATCTCTTCTGGATACGCTGTTGATATTGATTTATTAGATTTAACAGGAACCCATCTCACTATAGATTATCAGTGGTTTCCGGTTGAAGGAAAGTTAGTGCTGACGCCTGCAGGAGGAACTCAAATTTTATATACAGATCTACAAAGAGCAGTTCGTGCAGTTGTTTTTAAAAGCTCTTCTAGCACTATTAGTGGAGAAAAATATTTTTCTCTCACGATTGGTTCTGCAAATTATCTTGAGCTTACGGGCCATTTTTATGTTTTTGAGCCAGATTTAGATATTACTTGGACTGATGCAAAAATAAAAGCGGAATCGGATGGTAAAAAATATTACGGACTTCAGGGATATCTGGCAACTATACTGTCCGCTGAAGAAAATCAAATCGCAGCAAAACAAATAACGGGTACAGGTTGGATTGGAGCTAGTGACCAAGTGACAGAAGGAGTTTGGAATTGGGCTACTGGCCCTGAGGCCGGGACAAACTTCTGGAATGGAGGCGCTGCTGGCTCGGCGGCAATCAATCCAGCAACAGGAATTCCTATGTATTCTAATTGGCTTGGTGGTTCTGAACCAAATAACTACGATAATAATGAGCATTACGCGCATATAAAAAAAAATGCAAGTACTTGGAATGATTTAAAAAACGCAGGTGATGGACCCACGAGTGCTGAGTATAGAGCAGAAGGCTATATCATAGAATATGGAGATATGCCGGATGACCCCAAATTACAGATTTCTGCAAGCACAAGTATTTATGTACCTAAAGTATTAACAATAAGTGCAGACGTAGATGCATGTGCTGGCACTTCTGTCAATTTAACAGCTACAGTAACTGAAGGATCTGTTTTTTGGTATGACAATCTATCTGGAGGAAATCTCGTAGGAACAGGAAACACCTTTACAACACCCTTACTAAATAGTTCTAAAACCTATTACGCAACAGCATCTCCAGAAGGATGTTTAACATCCGACAGATTAGCAGTGGTAGTTACGGTATACGCAGTACCCGTTGCAAATACACTGGATAACATAGAGAGATGTGACGATGACGGAAATGGATTTAGCTCATTTGATTTTGATACGGACATTACTCCTAAAATACTAAGCGGACAATCTGATGCAGATTTTGAAGTATTGTATTTTAACCGTTTAGAAGAAGCTCAGGAAAACATTGCGAACACAAATATTGACAGTCCTTATGAAAATAAGGATGCTTTTACGTTAGAAACAATATATGCTAGAATTCAAAATACAAAGAACATAACTTGTTTTGATATTACCTCATTTACTTTAGCTGTTTCAGATTTACCCATACCTATTCAGCCAGAATCTTACAGGATTTGTGACAATACAGAAAGCGGAAGTGATACAGATGCAATTATAAATACCTTTTTATTACATACTAGAGATTCTGAAATTCTAGGAGCTTTAGATCCCAATCAATACAATATTAGTTATCATACCTCTCAAAATGGGGCAGAAACAAATGATTCTTCAACCGCAATTGATAAAGATGCAGATCATTCCGTTACAAATACTCAAACTGTATTTATAAGAGTCGCAAACAAAGACAATTCAGCTTGTGACGATGCCTCTAAAACCCTCGATCTAATAGTAGACTCTTTACCCGAAGTAACGGATGTAGTAAGCTTATTACAATGTGATGATGATTTAGATAGAGTCTCTACAATTAATCTTACCGAGGCAGAAATTAGTGTTTCTTCAAATTATGAAAATGAAAACTTTACTTATTTTAAAACTGAAGCCGATGCGATTGCTGGAACTCCGGAAATAGAAGATAAACTGCGATATCCTGTAGACCGATCAGCAACTGCATGGGTAAGAACAATTTCCAAGAAAGAATGTTACAGAATTTCTAAAATAAATATCGAAGTTGAGGCAGCATCAGATGTTGCTTACAATAAACAGTTTCCGAGTATTTGTGACGATTTTCTGCAAACAGATGGGACAAGTGGTGCTTTAAATAATGATACAGACGGAATTACTAATTTTGATTTTAGTGATGCCAATAATGAAATTTTAAACTTCTTTCCACTCCTTCTACAAGCAGATTTAGAAGTGCTATATTTCGAAACAAAAGAGGATAGAACCGCAGTCATCAATGCAATACCAACTATTGAAAACTACAGAAATATTAAGTATCCCTCTGACGTTACAAGACAAACTATTTATTTTAAAATCACAAATAAGAACAATAACAATTGCAGTGGTACTGGAGAATTATACTTAAAAACAGCGACCGTTCCAAAGGCAAATTTCGCTGAAAATTTAGAGTTATGCGACAATGCAAATGATGGTGATCGCACAAATGGATTTGTACAGAGTTTCGATTTAGAAAGTCAAAATAACACCATTTTAGGCAATCAAAATAGCTCAGGTTTCACCGTTACTTATCACCTTTCTGACACTGATGCAAGTTCAGGGAATGCTCCTCTTGCGTCTCCTTACACAAATACCAATCGTGACTTACAAACCATTTTTGTAAGAGTTACAAATAATGAGACAGCTTGTTATACAGACCACAGTACTTTTAACTTAATTGTACACCCTTTACCAATTGCAAATTTTGTAGACGATTTAGAAGTTTGTGATGACAATTCTGATGGTTCTGCTAGAAACGGATTTTCTCAAACCATCGATTTAGAAAGTCAAACAAGTGGAATTATAGGAACACAAAGCTCTGCCATTTACTCGGTAACCTATCATCGTGATTTAAATGAAGCACAAAATGGTTTAAATCCCTTAGTTTCTCCTTTTTCAAACACCACTGTTAACAAACAAACAATTTTTGTTCGTGTTTTTAATTCTGATACACAATGTGCAAACGGAATTTCTAATTTTGATGTACTTATAAATCCAGAACCTACTTTTGAAACCATTTCTAATCTTTCTGAATGCGATAATAATGACGATTTAGATGATACAAACGGAATTATTCAAACCATTGATTTAGAAGGAAAAATCCCTGAAATTCTTGGAGCTTCTCAAGATCCTGATGATTATATTGTAACCTTTCACTTAAATGCTTCTTTTACAGATGCACCAATCGTTTCTCCTTACACAAATACAAACGCTTTAGAAACAATATTTGTTAGAATTCAAAATAAAGCAACTTCTTGTATAAAGGATGATGCCTCTTTTGATATCATTGTAAACCCTTTGCCAAACTTTACAGTAACAACACCACAAATTTTGTGTTTAAATGATTTACCATTAAATATTACTGTAGAAAACCCAAGTGCTATTTATACCTATGAATGGAAAAATGCAAACGGAACTAACATCAGTACAAATGACGCTATTGATGTTACTACGGGAGGAACCTATACAGTTACAGCCACCACCACAAACGGAACTAATTGTTCTAGAACTGAAACTATTGTTGTTAACGAGTCGAATATTGCTACTTTAGAAAATAGTTTTATTACGATTATAGATGAATCAAACAATATTGGAAGTGCGCATAATTTATCAATTTCAATAAACACCATTGATAATGATTTAGGACCTGGTGTGTACCAATATGCAATTTTAAATACCGATAATAACACGAGAATTCCTTTTGCTGGCTTCCAAGACACTCCTCTTTTCGAAAACTTAGAAGGTGGTATTTACAAAATAATTGTAAATGATAAAAACGGTTGTGCACCAGATGCAACCTTGCTTATTTCTGTAATTCAGTTTCCAAAATTCTTTACACCAAACGGAGATGGTAAAAATGATACGTGGGTAATTAAAGGCGCAAATAAAACTTTTTATCCAAACAGTAGTATTCGTGTTTTCAATAGATTTGGTAAGTTAGTTGCACAAATACCTATTGATGGAGATGGCTGGAATGGCACCTACAATGGTAAAAAACTCTCTTCCGATGACTATTGGTACACCATTACCTTTATTCCGGCTGATCTAACGAAACCAACCATCAATAAAAAAGGAAACTTCTCTTTGATTAGAAAATAGCCTCTTAATAAAACCCTCTTTAAAGTCAATCAAAGAGGGTTTCTAAACAACCTATTCCGTCCTATTTTTTAAGCAACTTTAGATATTTTATTTTTCACTTTTTTAGGTTCTTCCGTAATTTTAAACTGATTTGAAGTATTGTTTTCGCCTCCAGCTTTTAATGCTTTCTCACCTGCAAAAAAGGCTTTATGGTCATCTCCTAAATCTGAGCCCGCCATTCTTTGATGTTTCACGCAAGCAACCCCTTTTCTAATTTCTTGTCTTTGAACGCCTTTTACATAGGCCAACATTCCTTCTTCACCGAAATACCCCTCCGTTAAATCATTCATGTGCAAGGCTGTTGTGTGGTACGTTGGCAAAGTAATTAAGTGATGAAAAATACCAGCTTCTCTTGCGCCATCCTTTTGAAAAGTTTTAATTTTTTGATCTGCACGATGACACAATTCAGATCCATCATAATGCGCATCCATTAAATTATTCCGATCATACGCCGTCATATTTTCTCCTTCAGCAAGCATTTCGTCATATGCCTGATTCCGGAAATTCAACGTCCAATTAAAAGAGGGCGAATTATTATATACCAACTTTGCGTTTGGCACTACTTCTTTCACTCTATTTACCATATTGGCAATTTGCTGAACATTAGGAGTCGGAGTTTCAATCCATAATAAATCTGCGCCATTTTGCAAACTTGTAATACAATCCAACACCACTCTGTCTATATTTGTACCCTCTTTAAATTTGTACAAACCATTTGCCAACCGAATAGGACGCACTAACTTTCCGTCTCTTTTCAATAAAACATCATCTTCTTTTGCATCTTTTACATCAATTTCTTCTGCCGCTACAAAAGCTAAATACTGTGAAGCTAAATCACCAAGTTCTTGACTTACCGGTAATTTCTGAGTCAATCCAGCTCCTTCAGAATCTGTTCTTGCAACAATAATTCCGTCATCTACACCCAATTCTAAAAAAGCATATCTAATAGCGTTCAACTTCGCAATAAAATCTTCGTGCGGCACGGTTACTTTTCCGTCTTGATGTCCACATTGTTTTGCATCTGAAACCTGATTTTCAATTTGGATCGCACAAGCACCTGCCTCGATCATCTTTTTAGTTAATAAATACGTTGCTTCTTCATTTCCAAAACCAGCATCAATATCTGCAATAATGGGTACGATGTGTGTTTCAAAATTATCTATTTGATCTTTTACATCTTCGCCGTTTTCTAGTCTTTTGAATAAATCATTCAATTCAATAGCGTCTGCTTGACGTAAGAAATCATAAATTTCTGCAATCAAACTAGGAACTGCCGTTTTTTCATGCATTGACTGATCTGGCAAAGGTCCAAATTCTGAACGCAACGCAGCAACCATCCAACCAGATAAATACAAATAACTTTTACTTGTCGTTTTATGATATTTTTTTACAGCAATCATTTTTTGCTGAGCAACAAAACCATGCCAGCAGCCCAAAGATTGGGTATAATTCGATGCATCTGCATCATATGCTGCCATGTCTTTTCTCATAATAGCAGCGGTATATTTCGCAATGTCTAAACCTGTTTTAAAACGATTTTGAGTAACCATTCTTGCAGCACTTTCAGAATTTATGGCATTCCAAGAATTGCCATATTTTGTTTTTAAGTTTCTTACCGTTTCTAAAGCTGAACTATACTTGCTTTGTGCTAAATTTTTCATAATTTCGTTGTTTAATTATTAAAGTGAATCTAAATTTTGATAATTACGTCTCGCAAACTATTGCCGTAGTTGCGAGACACTTTTTTTTATAAATACTTGTAAGCGGAAAGTGTTAAAAACTCTTGATACTCTTTTGAAATGACCAACGCATCAAACAAATCGATTGCGAGTTTGAATTTACCTTTGATGAAATTGCTTTCGCCGACTAGGTTTTTTATTTTTTCTAATTCCTCTCTCTTTAGTTGTTGATACATTTCTTGATTAAAAACACCACCTCCTTCTAGCTGAATATTTTTATGCAACCAAAGCCAAACTTGCGTTCTAGAGATTTCTGCAGTTGCCGCATCTTCCATTAAATGATAGATGGCAGCAGCTCCATTTCCACGCAACCAACTTTCTATATATAAAATACCCACATTTATATTCTTCCGAATTCCTTCTTCCGTAATGGTTCCTTTTGGCATTTCAACTAAAGCAGCTTCAGATACTTTTACGTCGTCTCTAGAAACATGAATTTGATTTTTATTCCTCATGTGTTTATCAAACACCTCCATTGCCACCGCAACCAAGCCAGGATGTGCAACCCAAGTTCCGTCATGCCCATTTCTAACCTCTAATTCTTTGTCTGCTTTTACTTTTGCAAATGCAGCATCATTTGCTATTTCATCGTTTTTAATTGGTATTTGTGCAGCCATACCTCCCATAGCATGCACACCTCTTTTATGGCATTTTTGAATCACCAACAAAGAATAGGCACTCATAAAAGGAGAACTCATGGTTACTTGGTCTCTATTTGGAACCCTGAAATTTTTATGATTTTTAAATTTTTTGATGTATGAAAAAATATAATCCCAACGACCACAATTTAAACCGCCCATATGATTTCTTAATTCATAAATAATTTCATCTAATTGAAAACTTGCTGTAATTGTCTCAACTAAAACAGTCGCTTTAATTGTTTTTTGGGGAATTGACAAATAGTCCTGTGAAAAAACAAAGACATCGTTCCATAAACGTGCTTCTAAATAATGCTCTAATTTTGGCAAATAAAAATACGTCGCAGAACCTTGTGCTTGCAATGTTTTGATGTTGTGGAAAAAGAACAATCCAAAATCTACAAAAGAACCAGCCATCTCTTCTCCATCCAGCAAAAAATGTTTTTCATTTAAATGCAAACCTCTTGGACGGACCAGTAAGGTTGCCGTTTTCTTATTTAAGGTATACGTTTTGTCTTTTTGCTGATTATGAAATGAGATGCTTTTATCAATCGCATCGCGTAAGTTTTTCTGTCCACCTAAAGTGTTTGCAATATTCGGAGCGTTGCTATCTTCAAAATCTGCCATAAAGGTTTTTGCACCAGAATTTAAAGCATTGATGACCATCTTTCTATCTACAGGACCCGTAATCTCGACTCTTCTATCTAATAAATCTTCCGGCAACGGAGCACAAATCCAGTCAGATTCTCTAATACTTTTTGTTTCTTTTGGAAAAGAAGGAAAATTACCTGCATCAAAATATGCTTGCTCAATTTCTCTATCTGCAAGTAGTTTTAACCTAACTTCATTAAAATTAGCATGTAAAGCTAACAAGAATTGTGCTGCTTTGTCTGTTAGAATTTCTTGATAATCAGCAACATTAAACCCCTTAAAATCAATTCTTTTTGTCGTATTATTTTCCTGCATAGTGCACTCATTTAAATTTCTATACTGCAATGATATAATTAATTTATGAACTCCACAAGCGAACGTTCGCTAAATATATAAAAAACTTTATTTCATGATATTCGCTAAATATTCTTATATTTGAACTTATGACGATAGAAGACGAATACATTCGCTTAATTTTTGGTTTAAAACTGAAGCAAATACGAACAGAAAAAAAACTATCCCTTTTTGGTTTGGCAAAACTAACAGGCTTGTCTAAATCGTATTTAAATGAAATTGAAAAAGGAAAAAAATATCCAAAGACAGATAAAATTCTTATTCTTTCCGAAAAACTAGAAACACCATACGACCACATCGTTTCTTTAAAGCTTGATAAAAACTTAGCTCCTATTGGTGAAATTTTACAGTCTAAAATTTTAAAAGAAATTCCGCTAGAACTCTTCGGCATCAAAGAAAACAACTTAATAGACATTGTAGCAAATGCGCCTGCAAAAGTAAATGCGTTTATCAGTACCATTATTAAAATTGCACAGAACTACAATCTATCTCGAGAAAGTTTCTTTCTAGCTTCCTTGCGTTCTTACCAAGAAGCGCACAGCAATTATTTTGAAGAACTTGAAAATGATGTTGAAAAATTTGCAAAATCCTATCATTTAGATTTAGAAAAAAGGATTCTTTCTAAAGACTTAAAAGAAATTTTAATTGAAGAGTTTGGCTACACCATTGATGACAAAGAGCTCTCTAAACACAATAATCTTGGTGAGTTAAGAAATATATTCATTGCCAAAAGCAATACGTTGTTAATAGATTGCAATATTTCTGAGGCTCAAAAAACCTTTATTTACGCCAAAGAATTAGCGTATAATTTCTTAGAGCTAAAAGACAGATTGTTTACTTTTCCCTGGATAAAGTTTGAGAATTTCGACCAAGTTTTAAATAATTTTATCGCCTCTTATTTTGCAGGTGCTTTGATTATACCAAGAAAATCGCTTACAGAAAAACTAACTAATTTTTTCTCTTTAGAAGAGTGGCAACCATTAGAATTGCACAAAATAATTAAAGGCTATAACTGCTCTCAAGAGACATTCTACCAAAGATTGACCAATATTTTACCGAAATACTTCCATATAAAAAACTTATTTTTCTTACGCTTTACGCACAAAGAAAATCATTTTGAATATCGACTAAATAAAGAATTGCACATTACACAGCAACAAGCGCCGCACGCAAATAGAAATAATGAGCAGTACTGCAGAAGGTGGATTTCTATAAAAACCATTCAAGATTTAGAAAAAACATCAAAAATAAGGCCCACTTTTGGTGCGCAAATATCTTCTTATGTAGATCAAAAAAACGAATATTTAGTTTTATCATCTGCAACAAAAGACCCTTTTAAAAAGGACATTAACAGAAGTGTAAGTATTGGTATGTTACTGTCTCCCCATTTGAAAAAGAAACTAAATTTCTTTCAGGAAAACACCTTCCCAAAAAGAGTAGTTGGCGTTACTTGTGAAACCTGTGCTGTGAAAAATTGTACAGAAAGAGTTGCAGCACCTCTAAAATTAGAAAAACAGGAAAAACATACCCAAATTGCCAATACAGTAACGCATATTATGAATTCTTATGACTAAAATTTCTTATTTTAGCGACTCTAAAAAATAAACACCAAATATGGACTTAAACTTCAACAAAAACGAAGATTATAATAAACTTTTAGCCTCAGACTTACGCAAACGTTTTGTAAAAGTAAAATTAGGGGGTGGTCAAAAAAGAATTGATAAACATCATGAGAAAGGGAAAATGACTGCTCGCGAAAGAATCGATTATTTATTAGACCCAAAAGCGAAATCTATAGAAATTGGTGCTTTTGCTGGCGAAAACATGTACGCAGAACACGGCGGTTGCCCTTCTGGTGGTGTGGTTGTAAAAATTGGATACGTAAAAGGCAAACAATGTATTGTTGTTGCAAATGATGCTACTGTAAAAGCAGGTGCCTGGTTTCCTATTACCGGAAAAAAGAATTTACGCGCGCAAGAAATATCCATAGAAAACAAATTACCCATTATTTATTTAGTGGATTCTGCTGGTGTTTACCTACCAATGCAAGATGAAATTTTTCCTGACAAAGAACATTTTGGACGAATTTTTAGAAACAACGCCATTATGAGCAGCATGGGAATTACACAAATTTCTGCCGTTATGGGAAGCTGTGTTGCTGGTGGAGCCTATTTACCAATTATGAGCGATGAAGCAATCATTGTAGATAAAACAGCCAGTATTTTTCTTGCCGGAAGCTATTTAGTGAAAGCTGCCATTGGCGAATCTATTGACAATGAAACTTTAGGTGGTGCCACTACACACTGTGAAATTTCTGGAGTAATTGATTACAAAGCGAAAGATGACAAAGATGCACTTGACAAAATAAAATTTATTGTTGATAAAATTGGTGATTATGACAAAGCTGGTTTTAGTAAGACAGCCTCTTTTCCACCAAAGGAAAAAGAAGATGATATCTTCGGGATTCTACCAAAAGAAAGAAATGCGCAATACGACATGTTAGAAATCATTAAGCGTTTGGTAGACAAATCTGAATTTGAACAATACAAAGAAGGCTACGGAAAAACAATCATAACCGGTTATGCACGAATTGACGGTTGGGCTGTTGGTATTGTTGCCAATCAGCGAAAACTAGTAAAAACTAAAAAAGGAGAAATGCAATTTGGCGGTGTTATCTACAATGATTCTGCAGATAAATCTACTCGTTTTATTGCGAATTGCAATCAGAAAAAAATACCCTTGGTTTTCCTACAAGATGTTACAGGCTTTATGGTTGGTAGTAAATCTGAGCACGGAGGAATTATAAAAGATGGTGCAAAAATGGTAAATGCAGTAAGTAATTCTGTAGTTCCAAAGTTTACCATTATCATCGGAAATTCTTATGGTGCAGGAAACTACGCAATGTGCGGTAAAGCATACGACCCAAGATTAATTGTTGCCTGGCCTTCAGCTGAATTGGCAGTGATGAGTGGTAATTCTGCCGCAAAAGTATTGTTGCAAATAGAAACAGCTTCCCTTAAAAAACG
>JBLHIE010000059.1:0-10592 GCA_047614925.1 Arenicella sp. | reverse complement strand
AATTTACAGGATTTTGAGAAATTAGGAAAACCACGTTTGTTCTTTGGTGCAACTGGTGGTTGTATGGATCCGATGGTGAGTAATTACACCGCAAGTAAAAAAAGTAGAGACAAAGATGCGTATACGCCAAATGGCGATAAAGGATTTAGACCCGACTATGCAACTTCTGTATATTCAAGAATATTAAAAGAAAAATTCCCAGATGTGCCCGTTTTAATTGGGGGAATTGAAGCTTCTTTAAGACGTGTTACGCATTACGATTACTGGTCTGATAAATTATTACCAACTATTTTAGAAACTTCTAAAGCAGACATGTTGGTGTACGGAATGGGAGAACAACCTTTGCGAGAAATTGTAGAATTATTACAAAAAGGAGTGCCTTTTTCTAGTTTAAAAAACATCAAACAAACCGCTGTTTTAATAGATCAAAAAGTAGAAAAGCTTCCTGTTGTAAACGGCTGGGAAGACGTAACTATCAATTCTCATAGCGCTTGTTTAAAGGATAAGAAAACATTTGCTTCTAACTTTAAAGTAATAGAGCAAGAGTCTAATAAGTTAAAAGCAAGAAGAATTTTACAGGAGGTTGAAGGAAAAACGTTGGTCATCAATCCACCTTTTCCTACCATGACAGAAAAGGAAATTGACGGTTCTTTCGATTTGCCTTTTACACGCTTGCCACACCCGAAGTACGACAAGCGTGGACCTATTCCTGCGTTTGAAATGATAAAATTTTCGATTAATATTCACAGAGGATGTTTTGGTGGTTGTAGCTTTTGTACGATTTCTGCGCACCAAGGAAAATTTATAGCGAGTAGAAGTCAAGAATCTGTTTTAAAAGAAATAGATAAAGTGGCAAATATGCCAGATTTTAAAGGCTATTTGTCTGATATTGGTGGGCCTTCTGCCAACATGTATCAGATGAAAGGAAAAGTACAATCTATTTGTGATAAATGTGTTGCACCAAGTTGTATTTCTCCAGTAATTTGTTCTAATTTAGATACCTCTCATAAACCTTTAACAGAACTATATCAAGCAGTTGATAAGCATCCAAAAATTAAAAAATCTTTTATTGGAAGTGGAATTAGACATGATATGTTGGTTCCTGAATTTAATAAAAACGCAGATCCTAAAGAACTAGATGCCTATACAGAAGAGGTCATGACAAAACACGTTTCAGGTCGTTTAAAAGTAGCGCCAGAGCACACGTCAGATCCTGTTTTAAAGTTGATGCGCAAGCCGTCTTTTAAATATTTTCACATGTTTAAAGAACGCTTTGACAAGATAAATATTCAGAAGAAATTAAACTTACAATTGATTCCTTATTTTATCTCTAGTCACCCAGCAAGTGAGGTAGAAGACATGGCAAACTTGGCTGCAGAAACCAAAGATATGGGCTTTCAGTTAGAGCAGGTGCAAGGTTTTACACCAACACCTATGACGGTTGCAACGGTTATTTATTATTCAGGATATCATCCGTACACTTTAAAACCAACTAGAACTCCGAAAACGAAACAGGAACGTGAAGACCAACATAAATTTTTCTTTTGGTATAAAAAGGAAAATAAAGATTGGATTCGGAACACTTTAAATAAAGTTGGACGTTCTGATTTATTACAAGTTTTATTACCAGAAAATAATTCCTGGAAAAAGAACAAAACGTCTCATAAAACGGCACAGCACACTTTTGATGATGCCATTCCTTTTAATAAAAGGAAGAAAAAGGTGAGCAGAGCTCCTAAGAAGACGAGAAGGTAGTAACGGTTTTTTATCGAAGGTTTTTAAGGTTGTATTGTTATGACACCATATGTACTAGTTTTGAATACGTTTCTCAAATTTTACTTTTCGAATGCCGAAATCCGTATCCCATTGATGCGCTGCTACAAAACCAAATTTTTCATATAATTTAGTTGCTGGGCCATTTGCAAGTCCGGTTTCAACTATAAATAAATTCGATTCAAAGGTTTCGAAAACAAATTCGATTAACTTTCCTGCAATGCCTCGTCTAAAAAAATCTGGGTGCACTACCAAACTTCTAATTCGTATGAAGTCATGATCGGTGTTAATTTCAACAACTGCGGCAAGTTCTCCATTTTTTGAATATCCATAAAAGGCTGTTTTACTTTGTATGTAATTTTCAAGAGTTCTTTGCAACGGCGGAAAGTTCGTAGCATTTAATAATTTAGCCTCTATTTTATAAGAAGCTTGAAAAACGATTTGTATTTTTTTAGCCATTACCAAATCGCTATTCTTTAGTTTTTCAATCATTTTAGTGTTGTTTTATAGGTGCGCTAGCTTTTCTAGTTGTTATTCCTTTCGATGTTTTCCTCTTGGGCCGTTGCCTTTTTGCAATACAACTTCAGAGTGCAACAAGTTTGCAGCTTGTCTAGAATCCTTAACTTTACTTGCGCTGCGTGCCATCATTTCAGTTTCAAAGTTGTTTAATACAGTATTTCTAATACCAGTTTCTTTCCAGTTAGATGCTGGGTTGCACCCTTTTGTAATTGCCCTCGCTAATGAGAGTGCGTCTAATAAAGCTTGGTTTGCGCCTTGTCCTTTAAAAGGGCTCATAGGATGTGCGGCATCTCCAATTAATGTTACTTTGCTTTCTTTTTCTAAGAATTCTGCAGTAAGCAACGCACGGTCATACACCGGGTATCCAGAAATTTGAGTTACTTCTGTAGCTGCTAAAATCTGCGGAATAGGTTGGTGCCATTGGGTTCTGCGGCAGGCTTCTTTTTTTAGTGCTTTTGGTCCTTTTGCACTTAATATTTTAGCATCTTTTTCTGTCATTGGAAAACTAAATTGCCACATTACCGCAGCTGTACTATACGGCATCATATAAATACGTTCATGACCGTTTGCGGTCTGAAATACGGTAGCTGAATCCAGTAAAGAACTCTTTACATCTTTTAGATTTTCTAGCGGACAAATACCTAATATAACAATACAATCTAGGTATTGCAGCGGTGTAGTAACTTCACCAATGAGTTGTTTTCTTACGGTGCTTCGAATACCATCGGCACCAACGATAAGGTCTGCGTTGCTCTTTTTTATTTCGTCTTTTACTTGAAATTGTAGTGCCATACCCTCATTTTTAGATGCTTTATAATCTAATAATCGATGTCCCCATTTTACAGAACGATGAGCGCCCAATTGTTCCAGTAAAGCCAAGCGTAAAGATTGTCTTGGAATGTGTATATTTTTTCGCTTTGGAGCTTCTTTCTCTTTAGATCTTCCCCATTTTCTAATGCCCCACTCACCAATTATTTTACCATCTGTAGTATGCACCACGTGCTTTGTGGAAGTTATTCCGGCTTCCAAAGAGTGGATTCCCAAACCTGCCATTGCCTTACTTCCCTGCTGTAAGGTAAGTCCGTAGCCTTGAGACCTAGCATCAAAGTCTTCATCGCGTTCATAAAGTGTAAAAGGAATTCCGCGGTGTAAACATGCTACAGCCATTGCAACACCTCCAATTCCGCCGCCAATAATAGCAATGTTTGGGTAGTTTTTTGTGTCTGCTAGAGGAAAGTTACTTGTAGTAATTAAACCAGAACCTTTACAATTTAAGCAGGTATCGAGTTGTCCTTTCGGGCGCTCTGGAGGTGTTTTTTTAGGATTTAGTTTTTTAAATTGTGTCAGTTCCACTTGGTATTGGAGCTGTACTTTTTTAGAAAGACGTTTGCTCCTTTTACCTGTGCCGGTGCACTTTTTGCAAATATTCCAATATTCTTTTTTGTTTTCCAACTACTTTATTTTTTTACAGCAATCATCATATGCGGACTAAAAGGCAACAAATATTCATCATTTTGCGTAAGATTCTGCAATGCTTTTAAGGTCTTCGATTTTTTCTTGTCAATCATATTTGCAAAATATTCATTGTCTAACCAAATCATTCCTTCTACAGCAAAAAGGTTTATAAAACTTAGGTTTTGTTCTAAAAACTCTGCTTTTAAATCTTGTGGTTTGTGGTAAAAAGCGTCTGCCAATAGAAAAGGAAAATCTTTTGGAACATTATGAATTCCGGTGGTGAGTTCTTTTTTACACATCTCAAAAAAGGAGTTGGCATGAATCATTCCGTTCATTAAACCAACAACTGTAGAAGCCGTTGCATTAATAGCAAAGCCTAAAATAATGCCTTCTTTTTTAAGTACCCTTTTTGCTTCTAAAATTGCGGCAACTCTGTCTTCTCTTTTTTGCAGATGATACAAAGGTCCGTGTAAAATCACCAAATCTGCAGTATGGTCTTGATACGGTAATTTTTTAGCCTCGCCAATAGCAACAGAAAAAGGGTTTTTGAGTTTTTTCGCTCTTTTTTCGGCAAGTTTTATATGCTTTAAAACAGGTTCTATCAAATGTACTGTATGTCCTTTTTTAGCCAACCATTCAGCATACTTTCCGGTGCCACCACCAACATCAATAATTTTGCTCTTTGGTTTTGAAATGTGTTTTTCTATGAGTTCTTTGATCCGTTCAAATTCAAAAATTCCCATTCCTTTTTCCAATCGGGTTTCTTCGGATGCTTTATTATAAAAGTCTTCTAGTTCTTGGCTAATCAATTTTTTGTTTTTCATGTATACTGGCTAAATACTAGGGTTTGTTTTTGATCTAAATTGATTTCAATCAAATGTATCGTATTAATTGAAGTTTTAGTTAAAAAACTACAATCCATTTCATAATTTCTTATATTTAACTATTATTTTTAAGACAACCAATTCAAGTACAGCGCTATGAAAAAAACTACCTTTTACTTCACACTAATTTGCACACTTATATGTATAAATTCAATAACGGCGCAAGACTATTATTTCAAAGACAAAGCGCCTTTTAATGCTGCCATTCCAACTCCTGAAGAATTTTTAGGATATGAAATTGGAGAACACCATACGAGACATGATTTAATAGTTGCCTATTTAACAAAGCTAGCAGAAATTTCTGACAGAGCAAGTATTGAAGTGTACGGTAAAACACATGAAAAACGAAAGTTGGTGATGTTTACAGTGACCTCTCCAGAGAATTTAAAGAACTTAGAAACCATAAAATTAAACCATTTACAATTTGTAAATCCGACAAAAACTCCTAAAAATTATGATGAGGTTCCTGTAATTATTCAGTTGGGATATAATGTACACGGAAATGAACCCTCAAGTTCTGAAGCAGCTTTATTAACTGCGTACACTTTAGTTGCTTCTAATAATTTAGAGGTATTGACCTATTTAGAAAAATCTGTGATATTTATAGATCCTACGATTAATCCAGATGGAAGAGACAGACACACCCAATGGGTCAATCAATACCAAGCAAAAACATTGGTATCTGACAATATAGATGCAGAACATACAGAAGCTTGGCCACGCGGAAGAACCAATCATTACTGGTTTGATTTGAATAGAGATTGGTTGTTGGCGGTGCAGCCAGAAAGTCAAGGAAAATTAAAATGGATGCATACTTGGTATCCAAATGTAGTGACCGATTTTCACGAAATGGGGACGAACAGTCAGCACTTTTTTGAGCCAATGAAACCAATTGGTTCTTTAGATCCAATCATGCCAAAACAAAATTATGAAGATTTAAATAGTTTATTTGCACCTTATTTTGCAGATGCCTTAGACAAAATTGGTGCCTTGTATTATACCAAAGAATCTTTTGATGGCACCTATCCTGGTTATGGGTCTTCTTACCCAGATTTGCAAGGAGGCTTGGCTTTACTATTCGAGCAGGCAAGTTCTCGCGGACATTTACAGGACACCGATTATGGGAAAATCACCTTTCCTTTTACCATTAGAAATCAATTTACTTCCACTTTCGCGACCATTAAGGCAGCAGTAGAAAACAAAGGATATTTGAGAAAGTATCAGCAAGAGTTTTTTAAAGCCTCTTTAACTAAAAAAGTAAAAACAGGATTTGCCGGCTATGAGTTTCAAGAAAAATACGATCAGAATAGAAAGAAAGCATTTATTAAACAATTGTTAACCCATAAAATTAAGGTCTATAAAGAAGGCGATACGTATACCGTTCCTTTAAAACAAAAGCAACATAGAATGGTGCAAACCATGTTTGAAACCTATCATAAATATAGTGATAGTGTCTTTTATGACGCTTCTGCGTGGAGTGTTGCAAATTTTTATAATATGAATTATAAAGGTGTAAAATCTGTGAAATTAGGAACGGAGGTTACCACCACAAAAGGAATTGTTCAAAACACTAAAATTGAAAAAGCGTCTTATGCATACATTGTAGATTGGGACGATTACAAAACTCCTGCAGCCTTGTATTATATGCAGTCTAAAGGATTAAAAATCGCTGCAGCCTTCAAGCCTTTTACTATTGGGACTTCTGATGGAGAAGTTAATTTTAATTATGGAAGTTTGTTAATTCCTGTGAGCAAGCAGGATAAAACAAGTGCAGAGGTATATCAAATTGTTGCAGAAGCCCAAGAAAAATTTGAAGTACCAGTTTTTGGAACCAATAGCGGATACAGTATCAAAGGAATTGATTTAGGAAGTAATAATTTTAGAGTTTTGAAAAAACCTAAAGTAGCAATGCTCATTGGTGAAGGCGTAAATTCTTATGAAGCAGGAGAAGTTTGGCATTTATTAGATACACGCATACACTTGCCAATTACTAAAATTAGAATGAACAACTATAGCAGTGCAAACCTAGACAAATACAACGCACTCGTAATGGTTTCAGGAAGTTACCCTCAGTTAGATTCCTTGAAAAGACAAAAGTTAAAAAATTGGACTGCCAAAGGAAATACATTAATCACCATTGCCGGTGCTTCTAAATGGTTAATTGATAAAAAAATGATCAAAGAAAGCTTAACCAAAGAAGACAGTTTAAAAGGAGAAAAAGAAGATCAAGAGAAAAAAATAACAAAGAGATTGCCGTATGTAGAGGCTTCCGAACATTTAGGGAGAGAACGTTTAGGTGGTGCTATTTTTGAAGTAGATTTAGATGTAACACATCCATTAGGATTTGGCTATCGCGCTTCCAAATTACCAGTTTATAAAAATAATTTGGTATTTTTAGCTCCGAGTAAGAATCCGTATGCTACCGTGGCAAAATATTCAGAAAACCCACATATAGACGGATTTATTTCTAAAAATAATTTAGAAAAGTTCCTAAAACCATCGGCATCAATATTGGTAAGTGCAATAGGCAAAGGAAGAGTGGTTTTATTTGCAGACAATCCGAACTTTAGAGGTGCTTGGTACGGAACCAATAAATTATTTTTAAATGCACTATTTTTAGGGGGAGAGATAAATATTCCTAAATAAAAAATAGGTGTATAATTGATTAAATAGCGTTCTCTAAAGCAATGTAATGTGTGGTGTCTTTATGGGATAATGGAAATACTTTTATTTCACATTTATAAGGTGTGTTGTCTTGTTTGTAATTTAAGACAATTTCTTTAAAAGGCTCGTTCGCAAGTATTTTGTTTCTAATTCTCTTTCTAGTTTTCTCACATGTATTTTTACCTTGTAAAAAAGAAGGTGTTTTTTTTAAGGCGAAGGTTTTTGTGTACCCCGTCATTTCCTTAAAACCGTCATTTACCCATAAAATTTCTTGCTTTTCATTTGTAAGAATAATCGTTTCAAAAACTTCATTTTTGAAAATTTCGTCAAGATTATCATTCCATTGAAATTTATGGGCAAATTCTTTTATCGAATTTATATCTCTGTTTCTATTCAATCTATTTATTTCTGTAGTAAAAGAATCAATATAGAAATCAAATCCAATTATTGGTGCTTGAATAGATTTAGAAGGTGTTATAAACTCTTTTGTAGCATCGTAGTCTTTGTCATCTTGAGATGATATAAAAAGATCTAAACACATCATGTTTGCTAGATTATTTTTCATTGAAAAACAGCGTTTTAAATTAAAAATGTAAAATTATAAAAAATTGTTTAAAGATTGTGTTAAAAAAGTGAACAATAATATTTTTCAGTTCGTTTTAGCTACTAACTTTGCTTATTTCACCTTTTAGTGGGAAAATTTAAAGTAAAACCTAAAAAAAACTACGCAGATTTTACTTTAAATTTTAGATACTTATAATAACTTTGTGTTTTTTGTACGAGTTTTTTTTTCATTTAACTTGTGAAATTAGTGAGAAGTGGTGAAATTCAACCTCTTTTTTTACAAAAAGCAACAATTTATTCATTGATATATCGCTCAAAAGTAGCAGAAGCAATTCACTAAGACTGCTAAAAAGTAGCAATGTTTTTTTTTGCTTACATATTCCTGCGATATTGTCCTCCAACCTTAAACAACGCTTCCGTAATTTGCCCTAAAGAACATACTTTAGTTGCTTCCATAAGTTTGTCAAATAAGTTTTCATTTTGAACTGCAGCTTCCTGTAAAATCGCAATTTGTTCTTCAACTTTAGCAGCGTTTGCCGTATGTAACAATTCTTTCGTTTGAATCTGAAATTGCTTCTCTTTTTCTGTTGCACGAATTACCTCTTCTGGCTGTACTGTTGGCGATCCTTTAGAACTTAAAAAAGTATTGACACCAATAATTGGAAACGCTCCATTGTGTTTCAGTGTTTCATAATACATGCTTTCTTCCTGTATTTTAGAACGTTGATACATGGTTTCCATTGCGCCTAAAACACCACCACGCTCTGTAATTCTATCAAACTCTACTAAAACGGCATCTTCCACTAAATCTGTTAATTCTTCAATAATAAAAGCACCTTGAATTGGGTTTTCATTCTTGGTCAATCCTAATTCTTTGTTGATAATCAATTGAATTGCCATCGCTCTTCTTACAGATTCCTCCGTTGGTGTTGTAATTGCTTCGTCATACGCATTGGTATGTAAAGAATTACAATTGTCGTTAATTGCATACAACGCTTGCAATGTTGTTCTAATATCGTTAAAATCGATTTCTTGTGCGTGTAAAGAGCGTCCAGAAGTTTGAATGTGATACTTTAACATTTGTGCTCTTGAATTTGCACCGTATTTATGTTTCATCGCTTTTGCCCAAATTTTACGAGCAACTCTACCGATTACAGAATATTCAGCATCAATTCCGTTTGAAAAGAAAAAAGATAAATTGGGTCCGAATTTATTAATATCCATTCCACGACTCAAATAATACTCTACATAGGTAAAGCCGTTAGAGAGGGTTAATGCCAATTGTGTAATAGGGTTTGCACCCGCCTCTGCAATATGATATCCAGAAATAGAAACCGAGTAAAAATTTCTTACTTGTTTTTCGATGAAGTATTCTTGCACATCTCCCATCAATCGCAACGCAAATTCTGTAGAAAAAATACAGGTATTCTGTGCTTGATCTTCCTTTAAAATATCTGCTTGTACCGTTCCTCTAACTTGTGCTAAAGTATCTTTTTTTATTTGTTGATAGATTTTTGACGGTAAAACTAAGTCCCCTGTTAAACCTAAAAGCAGCAACCCTAAACCATTATTTCCTTCTGGTAGTTTTCCTTGATACGTGGGTTTTTCTAATCCGTTTAATTCATAAACTTCTTTGAACTTCGCATCAACCAGTTTTTCTAATTTGTTTTCTATGATGTATTTTTCGCAATTCTGGTCAATAGCAGCATTCATAAAGAAACCAAGCAGCATAGGTGCTGGGCCATTAATGGTCATGGAAACAGAAGTCATATGATGACTTAAATCAAAACCAGAATATAATTTCTTAGCATCGTCTAAACAACAAATTGAAACTCCTGCATTTCCAATTTTACCATATACATCGGGTCTTCTTCCGGGATCATTACCATATAAAGTAACAGAGTCAAAGGCAGTAGAAAGACGTTTTGCATCCATTCCTAAACTCACATAATGAAATCTTCTATTGGTCCTTTCGGGTCCACCTTCACCTGCAAACATTCTTGTAGGATCTTCACCTGTTCTTTTAAACGGATACAAGCCTGCTGCATACGGAAATTCTCCAGGAACATTTTCTTGTAAATTCCAGCGTAATAAATCCCCCCAAGCTTGGTATTTTGGCAACGCTATTTTTGGTATTTGTGAATGCGAAAGCGATTCTGAGTGCGTTTCTATCTTTATTTCTTTAGCACGTACTTTAAATGTATAAATAGGATCTTTGTATTTCTGAACCTTTTCCTGCCAGTTTAAAATGATTTCCCAATTGTAAGGATCAAAATTTAGTTTTACTTTTTCGAATTGTGCAAAAAGTAGTTTTAAAAATGCTTTGTCGTCTTCGGGAAGTTCAAGAGAAATAATTACATCTTCATTTAAACCCGTTTTAATAATTTCTACGGATGAGTTTGTGATGGATTCAATTGTTTGGTGGATACCATAAAGCTTCTGAGCAACAATAACTTGGTCGTCTACTTTTTTATCATAACTTCTATTGCTTTCTGCAATTTCAGACAAATACCTTACTCTTGCTGGCGGAATTACAAATATTTTCTCCGACATTTCTTTGGTAATTTCTAGGGTCGATTTTAAATCAGCGCCTGTTTTTTCAACCAACGTGTCCATAATAGCTTTGTACAAAGTATTCATTCCTGGATCATTAAATTGAGATGCAATGGTGCCGTAAACAGGCATGTCATCCATATGAATATGCCACAAATTATTGTTGCGCATGTATTGTTT
>JBLHIE010000058.1:0-10932 GCA_047614925.1 Arenicella sp. | reverse complement strand
TCATAAAAATCTAAATACTCTTCTATCTGAGAACGTTTTGCTGCTTTTGCAGGCTCGTTTATTGGAAACTTAATTCTACCATTTCCATTAGACATTACCTTACTCATTAATGCAGAATATTCTGTGTGGATTTGCTTGTCATCAAAAGATAAAAAGTTTTCAAAGCCCATTACATCCTCGTACCATTTTACCCAAACATCCATTTGGTTCCAACCTACATTACCAACCATATGATCTATGTATTTTAGGCCTGCACTTGGTGGGTTATAAGCTGATTCCCATTTCTGAAAACCTGGTAAAAATGCACCGTTGTAATTTTTACGCTCTACAAACATATGTACAGTTTCTCCATACGTATAAATTCCTGCTCTTACCACTTCTCCGTGTTCATCTGATTCTACAACAGGTTCCATGTAAGATTTTGCGCCACGAGAAGTTGTTTCCTCAAACGCTTTTCTTGCATCTTCTACCCATAGTGCTACAACTTTTACACCATCACCGTGTTTTACTATATGATCGTTTATTGGCGATTTACTATTTAATGGAGTTGTTAAAATCAACTTAATTTTATCTTGCGTTAACACATAACTCACAGAATCCTTAGAACCTGTTTCTAACCCGCGATATGCATAGGATTGAAAACCAAAGGCTGTTTTATAGAAGTGTGCGGCTTGCTTTGCGTTGCCCACATAAAACTCTACATAATCTGTACCTAACAAAGGAAGAAAATCTTGCGCGCCTTCAAATATTTTTTCTAATCCGTAGTCTACTGACTTTATTTCTTTTTTACTCATGTTTGTATTTTATAGATGGCAAAAGTTTTTAAAACCTGTGCCATCTTTGTGTTTATAAATTCGCTATTTCTCTTTGATTAAGATAATCCTTTCAAACAAGTTTAGCCCTAATTGCAACCGCTCGGATAACTGTTGCTGTTCTTAACCTTTTTATTTTTCACAAAAGACATCGTGGAAAGCAGGAAATAGCTTCTAATCATCTTTATTTTAAGGAACGTTTAATAGCAACAAAATTCCTGCCTGCGCAGGAATGACAGACTACTCTAACCAAGATTTATAATAATCTTCATCGGCAATTTTCATTGCTTCTTCAGTAACCTGTAAGGGTTTAAAAGTATCTACCATCACGGCCAATTCTTCTGTTTTTGTTTTCCCAATACTTTTTTCTGCAGTTCCAGGGTGTGGTCCGTGCGGAATTCCTGAGGGATGCAAGGAAATATGACCTTGATCAATGTCGTTTCTACTCATAAAATCGCCATCTACATAGTACAAAACCTCGTCTGAATCGATGTTACTATGACTGTAGGGTGCAGGAATAGAGTCTGGGTGATAATCATACATACGCGGCACAAAACTGCAAATTACAAACGCATTGGTTTCAAAGGTTTGGTGCACTGGTGGTGGTTGATGAATTCTACCTGTTATTGGTTCGAAATCGTGAATTGAAAAGGCATACGGATAATTGTAACCGTCATAACCAATCACATCAAAAGGATGCGAAGCGTAGGTCATTTCTGTGATTTCACCTTGTTTTTTTACTTTGATTAAGAAATCTCCTAATTCGTAATTTGTTTCTAATTCGTAAGGTCTTCGAATATCGCGCTCGCAAAAAGGAGAATGCTCTAATAATTGACCGAAGTAATTTCTGTAGCGTTTTGGTGTGTAAACAGGAGCATAGGATTCTACAATAAAAAGTCTGTTGTTTTCATCCTCAAAATCTAGTTTGTAAATAACGCCACGCGGAATTACGAGATAATCGCCATATTTAAAATCGAGGTTTCCAAGATGGGTTCTTAATTTACCGCTTCCTTTGTGAATAAAAATTACCTCATCTGCATCTGTATTTTTATAGAAATAGTCTGTGGTCGATTTTTTTGGCGCCGATAAAATGATATTACAATCTGAATTTGTTAAAACAATTTTTCTGCTTTCTAAATAATCGTCTTCTGGCGGCACTTGAAATCCGCGAAAACGGTAAGATTGAATGTTATTGGCTTTTGCAATTTTTGGTTTTACCGAATATTGCTTTCCAATTTTCTTGACCATTGTTGGTCTGTACTCATGATAGGAGTTGGTAGACATTCCGTCGAAACCAATTGTACCAAACAATTGTTCGTAATAAAGCGTTCCGTCTTTTTTACGAAATTGTGTGTGTCTTTTGGGTGGAATTTCCCCTAATTTATGATAAAAAGGCATGTTTTCTGATTAAATGATTAAAATATTAAATGACTGCAACCTCATTTAATCCATCATTCAGGATTGCGCTTCATTAAAAATTTTAAGTGTGATAGTAAATCTAAATACATCTCAATCGATTTAGTTAGTAACACAAAGGTAAGAAAAGTATGTAGAAGATTTAAGTTTATAAAAAGCAACCTGTATTTAAAAGCTTGAACATTGTTATAGGAAGTGTTC
Organism: Arenicella sp.; assembly: GCA_047614925.1. Lineage (GTDB taxonomy): Bacteria > Bacteroidota > Bacteroidia > Flavobacteriales > Flavobacteriaceae > Polaribacter. The sequence goes on along the minus strand of JBLHIE010000058.1, from coordinate 8,503 downwards.
CTAAAATAAAAAACTATGCTACTGTTTTGGTCATAAAAGGATATTTATTATTTCAATCGTTTCAATTTCTGACGAAATACCATCTTCTTTGTTTCTAGAATAGCAGTAGAAAATATTCCTACAAGGTTTTTGAAACCTTGCAGGAATAAGCTACTCTATTTTTTTAACCACCGCTTTTGGCGCTTCTTTACGTGTACCGTCAAAGCCGTCTACACCCCCAACTGTAGTGTATTTCATTACGTATTTTTTATTTGGAAAAATACGTTTGTAGGCACTCTGGCACATTAGTGTTGCCTCGTGAAAACCACATAAAATTAGTTTTAATTTTCCTGGATATGTATTCACATCTCCAATAGCATAAATTCCGGGTATGTTAGTTTGATAATCTAAAGCGTTGTTTACTTTAATGGCATTTTTCTCGATTTCTAATCCCCAATCTCCAATAGGACCCAATTTTGGAGACAGTCCAAAAAGTGGAATAAAATGATCTGTTTCAATCGTAAATTCTTCTCCTCCACTTTGAATTACAGAAACGCCTGTTACTTTATCTTTACCCACAATTCCTTTTACTTCCGCGGGTGTAATCATGATAATTTTGCCCGCATCCTTTAATTCTTGTACCTTATCTACAGAGTCTAAAGCACCTCTAAATTCATTTCTTCTGTGAATTAAGGTTACAGAAGAAGCCACATCTGTCAAGAATATTGCCCAATCTAAAGCAGAATCTCCACCACCAGAAATCACTACTTTTTTATCTCTGTAAAATTCTGGATCTCTAATAATATATTCAACTCCTTTATCTTCAAAGTCTATAATATTCGGAATGGGTGGTTTTCTTGGTTCGAAAGAACCTAGTCCGCCAGCAATAGCAACAATTTTTGCATGGTGTTTTGTGCCTTTATTTGTGGTAACAATAAAGGTTTCGTCTTCTTGTTTTTCTATGGTTTCTGCGCGTTCTCCTAAAGTAAAACCTGGTTCAAATTGTTTAATTTGTTCTAGTAACTTGTCCGTTAAATCGCCTGCTAAAATTTCTGGATATGCAGGAATGTCATAAATAGGTTTCTTAGGATAAATCTCTGAACATTGCCCACCAGCTTGCGGCAATGCATCTATTAAATGACAACGCAGTTTTAACAATCCTGCTTCAAAAACGGTAAACAAACCTGTTGGACCTGCACCAATAATTAAGATATCTGTTGTAATCATTCTATATATTTTTCATTAGTACGAGGAACGATGTACGCTCTATATTATTTGAGACTACTTCGTTCCTCGCAATGACGTTTTTTTACTTATTTTAATACCAACTAATTTTAAAAATTAGAAATTAAGCGACGTTTATTACTTCTATTACTTGTGGTGCATACTTTTTAATAGTTGCCTCCACTCCGTTTTTTAAGGTCATTTGATTTACTGAACAACCAATGCACGCACCTTCTAATTGTACTTTTACAATACCTTCTTCTATCGATAAAAGTTTAATATTACCACCATCGCTCATTAAAAACGGACGAATTTCTTCCAATGCTTTTTCTACATTGTCTAAGGTTTCTTGTGCTGTCATAATTTATTTTTTTACAGAACTACAGCCACTCATTGTTGTAATTCTAACAACTTCTGTTGGCGGTAAGTTTTCGTTTCTTTTCAATAATTCTGCTACCATCTCTTTTGTAATCTCATTAAAAGATTTTTCTAAAATAGTACCATTTTGCATTGCTACAGGGCGTCCAATATCACCAGATTCACGAATGCTTTGTACCAAAGGAATTTCACCTAAAAACTTCGTTTTAATATCGGCTGCTAAATTCTTTGCACCGTCTTTACCAAAAATATAATACTTGTTCTCTGGCAATTCTTCTGGTGTAAAATACGCCATGTTTTCTATAATCCCTAAAACAGGAACGTTAATGTTTTCTTGTTGAAACATGGCAACTCCTTTTTTAGCATCTGCCAACGCAATATTTTGTGGTGTACTTACAATCACTGCACCACTAATTGGCAAGGCTTGTACAATAGATAAATGCACATCTCCTGTTCCTGGAGGTAAATCAATTAATAAAAAGTCTAATTCTCCCCAATCTGCATCAAAAATTAATTGATTTAAAGCTTTCGAGGCCATTGGCCCACGCCAAATTACCGCTTGACCTGGATCTGTGAAAAATCCTAAAGACAGTAACTTTACACCGTAGCTTTCTACTGGTTTCATTTTAGAACGCCCTTCTATATTCACAGAAAGTGGTTTTGCTTTCTCAACATCAAACATAATGTGCTGAGAAGGCCCGTACACATCTGCATCTAAAACACCTACATTAAAGCCCATTTTAGCTAATGAAATAGCAGTATTTGCCGTAATTGTAGATTTCCCAACACCCCCTTTACCAGAAGCGATTGCAATGATATTTTTTATATTCGGAATTGCTTTACCACGAATTTGATTTGGATTTTCTTTAGGTGCAGGCTTTTCTACTTTTAAATTGATTTTTACCTCAATCGCATCAGATATCTTGGCTTTAATTACTTTCGTAATTTCAGCTTCCATTTTCTTCTTTGCTTGCAAAGTAGGGTTACTGATTGTAACATCTACCTCAACCTCATTGCCAAAAACAACAATATTTGTTATGTTTTTATTTTCTACCAAGCTTTTTCCTTCACCAGGAGCAGTAATGGTATCTAATATTTTGTATATCTCTTCTTTTTTAAAACTCACGTCTTATTTTTATTTAATCTTAATTGCAAAGATACGTCTAACTCTCCAAAAAATAAAGCTTGTAGATTGTGATTATTTATGAATTGATAGATACCTATTATAGGGACTTATTTAAAGGATGAATACTTGTCTATTTTGTAGTTTCCAAAGTATTAAAGTCGAGGTCTGTAGGATTCCAAAAGACATGCTCAAAATCTTGAATTTGATTTTCAATGACCACAATACCCTCGTTTTCTAGTAATTGCTGCATTAAATTTGTACCCTCAAAATGATGTTTTCCTGTAAGCAAACCCTTTCTATTTACAACTCTGTGTGCAGGAACTTCTTGGGTTTGATTGTGTGAGTTATTCATTGCCCAGCCCACCATTCTAGCGGAACCTGCTGCGCCAAGATACTTTGCTATTGCACCATAACTAGTTACGCTACCAAAAGGAATTAAGCGTGCAACTGCATATACCTTTTCAAAAAAGTTATCAGAATTTTTCACAAAGTGAAGGTACCAATATTTATGAGAAATTTCTAATCGATACTCTAATGTATATCGTAAATAGCCATCTGTCGCGAAACTTTGGAGACCTGAGATGCTCGAAATTTTCGAATTTAGTTCCCTAAGAAACTGCTAAAACACATGTCCCGTTTAAATGGAAAATGTAGCAGAAATGAAGATGCCTCTAATAAGGCCTTATTTCAGCATGATAAAAAAGTGTTAGAATTTCAATCGGAATTGGATATAGGTAATCGGCTTGTCTACTTCTAAATACTGTTTTTCGTAAAAAGTTTGTGTTTCTGTGACTTCTTTTGGTGCCCCTTCATTTTTATATACGGTATGGTTTGCATATAAAACTTCATGACCTGCGCCGTGCAATAAACCTAAAGTATACCCATGCATAAATTCGCTATCGGTTTTTAGATTCATAATTCCTTCTTCATTTAAAATATGATGGTATTTCTTCATAAAAGAAGCATTCGTCATTCTATGCTTTGTACGTTGGTATTTTATTTGAGGATCTGGAAAAGTAATCCATATTTCAGCAACTTCATTCTCCGCAAAAATAAAATCAACCAGCTCTATCTGAGTTCTTACAAAAGCAACATTTGGTAGGTTTTCTTCAATGGCTGTTTTTGCTCCACGCCAGAAACGTGCACCTTTAATATCAATTCCTATGTAATTTTTATTCGGATTTTTTCTTGCTAAAGCAATGGTATATTCGCCTTTACCACAACCTAACTCTACCACGATAGGATTGTTGTTTTCAAAAAAAGAATGCCACTTGCCCTTTTGAGAAAAGCCAGTTACTACTTCTTCTCTTGTTGGCTGAATGACATTTTTAAACGTTTCATTTTCTTTGAAACGTTTCAGTTTATTTTTGCTTCCCAAAGTATAAATTTAAGCTCTGTCTTCTGTTCCTTCTTTTGCAAAACGACGTGATTCTTTCATCCAATATGCAAATAAAACTAAAAGTACTACTAGAAACCCCCAGTTTACTGCATTAGAAATCCACCATCCTAAATCTGCCGTTGCTACAGTTGTGCGCAACCAATTAAAAGGAAGAAATAAAAGATCTGTAAATAAACTACCAATCCATCTAAAAATATTGCTTGCTATCATAACTTAATTATCTTTACACTGCAAAAATAACAAAAGAAACAATGCTAGCCAATTTTTTAGAGAAATCTAAGCCAATCAATTTCATAATTCTTTTAATGCTATTTATTTGCATATTTGCAGGAAGCTCTTTTTTAGTTTTTTCTAACACACCTTTTGACTTCTCTTTAGTGTTTAAAATTGTAAGTTTTTTAGCGTTGTACTTATTTATTTTCTTCTATTATAACTTTATAATCACCAAAAACAATTTAACACGAGATAATTTTTACGCCTTCTTTACTTTTACCATTTTACTAAGCTATTTTATTCCGAATTTAAGCACTCTTAAAACATTGGTTTTCTTTCTATTATACGTTCTTTTGTTGCGAAAAATATACAGCTTAAAATCTGAGAAAAACACCTTACAAAAACTCTTTGATACTGGTTTTTGGTTAAGTATTCTTTTTATTCTAGAACCTTTTTCTGCAGTTTTTGGTGTGTTAATTTATATGGCAATCTTCTTGCGTCAAAAATCAGTTATAAATACTTTAATTGCCCCAATAATAGGATTTATCACTCCCTTAATTATTTATTTTACGTATTGCCTTTGGTTTGAAAAATCTTATCTTTTTACCAATCTTTTTTATTTTGACACGCTTGATAGCTTCGTTTTTAATTCAAAAAATACTTACCATTGGATAGGCTTGGTTGTTTTTGCTCTTTCAGTAACCGCTATATTCTTGAAATCTCCAAAAGTGTTTCCTGTAAATAATTCCTTTAGAAAAAGTTGGATTCTACTCATTATAAACTTTCTAGTTGGGTTGTTTTTCGCCTTATTTATTCCATATAAAAACGACTCAGAATTGTTGTTTTTATTATTTCCAGCAGCAATTATTATTGCAAATGGCTTAGAAAGTGTGTCTAGTAACTTTATAAAAAACATCGTATTTGCCTTGTTCATAGCAAGTGCTATTGGCATCCCTTTTTTGCTATAATTTCGCACCAAAAGCCAAATCTCCAGCATCTCCTAAACCTGGAATAATATATCCTTTATCGTTTAAATCGTTGTCTATTGCAGCAACCCATAAATGGGTGTTTTCTGGGAAATGATCTTTAATAAAATCAATGCCATCTTTGGAAGCAATGACCACAACAATATGCAATTCTTTAGGTATGCCCTGCTTTTTTATGGCTTCATATACCGCAACCAAACTTTGCCCAGTGGCCAACATTGGGTCTGCAAGTAATAATGTTTTATTTTCTATTATAGGTGTTGCAAAATACTCTACAACAATTTCAAATTTTTCATCGTTCTTAAGGGGTTGTCTGTATGCAGAAATAAAAGCATTTTCTGCATTGTCAAAATAATTTAACAAGCCTTGGTGCAGCGGCAGGCCAGCTCTTAAAATAGAACACAATACAATATCATTAATTACTTTGTCTATTGATTTTATGCCTAAAGGTGTTGCAACATCTGCCGCTTTGTAAGATAATTCTTTGCTCAACTCATATCCTAAAACCTCGCCAATTCTCTCAATGTTTCTTCGAAAACGCAAAGAATCTTTTTGAATGGTAACGTCTCTAATCTCTGCTATAAATTTATTTAAAATAGAATTGTTTTCTGAAATGTGGTGTATTTGCATTTTGTGAAGATAAGTAAACAAATTTACTAAAATCATCTAAAATTTATTCTCAACTTAGCGCATCTATTTTAAGCGCTATACTATCTCATGAATCAAAGAACAATCGCGTTAATTGCCGTATCCATAGCTACGCTAATTTACGGCGTAACCTTTACCATTGCTAAAGAAGTAATGCCTATTTATATACAACCGTATGCTTTTATTTTATTGAGGGTTTCTGGCGGTACTCTTGTCTTTTGGACGGCTGGTTTATTTATAACACGTCAGAAAATAGAAAAAGGAGATTATAAAAAAATTATGATCGCTTCCTTTTTCGGAATTGCCTTGAACATGCTTTCCTTTTTTAAGGGCTTAAGTTTAACAAGTCCTATAAGTGCTTCTGTAATGATGGTTACCTCGCCAATAATGGTGTTAATTTTTTCAAGCATTTTAATTCGAAAACCAATTGGAAAACAACGTGTTTTAGGAGTTTTTGTTGGTTTAATTGGTGCACTCCTTTTAATAACATTAGGCAGTTCTTCTAAAGGAGCTTCTGAAAATAGTGCGTTTGGAAATTTTCTAGTGTTTTTAAATGCCGCCTCATACGGTTTGTATTTAGTATTGGCTAAAGATTTAATTAAAAAATACAATCCGATTGTATTTATAAAGTGGCTGTATTTGTTCGGTTTAATTTTTGTAATTCCTTTTGGTTACAGCGAATTAACCGCCATTGTTTGGCAAGAAATCCCTACCAATATCTATTGGAATATTGGCTTTGTACTTATCTTTACAACCTGTATTACCTATCTTTTTAACCTGTATGGTTTGTCTAAATTAAAACCAACAACCGTAAGTGTTTTTATTTATTTACAGCCTGTTATTGCTACTATTTATGCACTAATTGTTGGCAGTGATTCTTTAAATTTAGTGAAGATTTGCGCTACTTTATTAATATTTTTTGGTGTTTATTTAGTAACCAAACAAGTCGAAAAATCTAGCAAATAAAACTATCTTTGCAACTCATTTAAAATGACGATTTTATGATTCAATCTATGACTGGTTATGGAAAAGCAGTTTTACAACTGCCTACCAAAAAAGTAACTATAGAAATTAAATCTCTAAACAGTAAAAATTTAGATTTAAATGTTAGAATTCCTTCTTATTACAAGGAAAAGGAGTTAGCGGTTCGTAAAAAATTAGCAAGCTCTTTAGTAAGAGGTAAGATAGATTTCTCTATTTATGTAGAAATGACTTCAGATGAAACGTCTACTCAAGTAAACAAGAGTGTTGTAAAACAATATATAGAGCAATTAAGAAACACCCTTTTTGTTGTAGGTTCTAATGACGATGTAGAGTTGTTAAAAATGGCCATAAGAATGCCAGATGCTTTGTCTACAGAACGTGAAGAGTTAGATGAAAATGAATGGACGCTGATCAACCAAAGTATAGACACTGCCATTGCAGAAATTGTACAATATAGAATTGATGAAGCTGCTTCTTTAGAAATAGATTTCAGAGAAAGAATCGAAAATATAAACACCTACTTAGAAGAAGTTAAGGCCTTGGATAGTGACCGTGTAGAAAACGTGAAAATTCGTTTAAAAAAGGCTATTGACGATTTAAAAGTTGATACCGATGAAAACCGTTTTGAGCAAGAATTAATCTATTATCTAGAGAAGTTAGATATTAATGAAGAGAAAGTTCGTTTGGCAAATCATTTAGAGTATTTCTTACAAACTTTGGCTTCTGAAGATTCTAATGGTAAAAAATTAGGGTTTATTGTTCAAGAAATGGGCCGTGAAATAAATACAACAGGTTCTAAAGCAAATTATGCACCGATGCAAAAAGCAGTTATTCAAATGAAAAACGAGCTTGAACAAATTAAAGAACAGATTTTAAACGTGCTATAGTTCGTTTTTAGATTTTGGTGATTCCCGTTAACCAAAAACTAGCAACCAAAAATAAAAGTGTATGTCAGATTTTAAAGGAAAGTTATTTGTGTTTTCAGCACCTTCTGGTTCAGGAAAAACAACCATTGTGCGTCATTTATTAAAACAAGAAAGGTTTAACTTAGAGTTTTCTATTTCTGCCACTTCAAGGGATCCAAGAGGATTTGAAAAAAATGGGGAAGATTATTATTTTATAGATCTTAAAAATTTTAAAAATAAAATTAAAGGAGACGATTTTTTAGAGTGGGAAGAAGTCTATAGAGATAATTTTTATGGTACTTTAAAAAGTGAAATAGCGCGCATTTGGGCATTAAAAAAACATGTTATTTTTGATATTGATGTGGTTGGAGGCTTGAGAATTAAAAAGAAATATCCTGAAGAAACACTTTCTGTATTTGTAAAACCACCAAGTGTAGACGAATTAAAAATTCGTTTAAAAAAGCGTAAAACAGAAAGCGAAGAAAAAATAAATATGCGCATTGCCAAAGCTTCTGTAGAACTGGCTACGGCACCTCAGTTTGATAAAGTCATTAAAAATTACGATTTAGAAATTGCTTTGAAAGAAGCAGAAAATTTAATAAGTGATTTTTTAGAGTTAGAAAACAAATAAGAAGTAAGAACAGAGAAATAAGAAGAGAGA
>JBLHIE010000057.1:0-10972 GCA_047614925.1 Arenicella sp. | reverse complement strand
TATTTCGGAAGCTGCTTTGCAACGGATGTTATTTTTACTTTCATATTTTATAGTATTGCGCAGAGGTCCACAGAGGGCTTTCAGAGACTCGCAAGGATTCTTTTTCTTTATTTATTACAGCGGTTTTTACAAATAATTATTGCAGTAATTTCGCTACTTTACAGCCTTAAAATCCATTGAAAACGAAACGCCCATTTCCAAGAAATTTGTGCTTTTACTTTTATTTTTTTTGAGATTATTTCCAAATCATTTCTCTTGAACCCCCTTAAAACAGAAGTCAATCCGTCTTCAATGATCATCTTATTTTTTATAAAAACAGACAATAACATAAACAGATAATACGCCAATTTATGCCTGTGTAAGTCATTTACTACAACAGCGATTTTTGTTTGTTTTAAGGTGTTTTCTAGAAATGAAACCAATTGCACTTCTTTAAAATGATGCAGAAACAACGTTGCTAAAACCACATCAAATTTTCTGTTTTTAAATTTCTCAGAGAAAATGTCTTCCGTTTTAAAACTTAGTTCAGGAAAATCCGCTGATAGTTCATTCGCGTAGGCAATGGCGGTCGGATTTGCATCCATCCCAATCAACTTCATTTTATACCCATTTTTTCGTCCGAATTTGGCAACATCTCGTAAAATATCTCCATGCCCGCAACCAATGTCTGCAATGATTAACTCTTGTTCTTTTGGATGGTTTTTTAATACTTTTTTTAGTGACTTTACCGTCATTAAGTTTCCACCCAGCCAACGATTGATATTTTCTAATTTATCTAAAGTATCGCGCAACAAATCGCCACCAATAGAAAAATCGTCCATTAATTCTTCTTTGTCTGTTCTATTTTTTGTGCTGATGAAAAAATCCATTATATTTTCATTGGTTTGCCGTGTGTTTGCTTGATAATTATGGGTAATAAAAAAGGAAGTTTCTTTAAAATTTGCAACAAAAACGACGCAATCCTGTCTTTTCTAAATAACATTGCTATGAAGTGACCCGCTTTTAAACGCAAACTAAATTTTCTTTTCCACTGACTAAGATATTGTTTTTCAAATTCTTTTCTTGTCTCAATTTCACCATTTAAGTAATTTAGAATCAATTTAGACGCTAACTGCGCAGATTGAATGGCCATACTCATGCCGTTTCCACAAAGTGGATGAATCATTCCTGCAGCGTCGCCACACATTAAAATATGATTTTCTACGGGCTTTTTTGTTTCAAATGAAATCTGACTAATACTTAACGGTTTTTCAAAAATAGCTTCAGAGTTCTGAAATATTTCTTTTAAAAATTGGTTTTTAAAAACAACTTGTTCTTGAAAATCTGCGATGTTTTTATACTTTTTAAAAGAGGCATAGTTGGTGATATAACACAAATTAATGGCGCCGTTTTCTACTTTAGAAACCCCACAATAACCCCCTTTAAAATTATGAAGTGCAACTAAGTCTTCTTTAAAACTTCCCTTTACATGAATTTTAACACCCAAATAAGGTGCTTTGTTTTGAATAAAATTTCGCTCCATTTTTACATCTAACAAAGAGCGTTTCCCAAAGGCACCAATAGTAATTTTTGAAGTAAAAGTGTTGTTTTGTTTTGTTTCTAATTGGAAAGTACCTTCTAAAAAAGTAACGTTTAAAACAGTATCCTGTAAAATTACAACCCTGTTTTCTTTTGCTTTTTCTGCCAAAGCAAAATCCAATGTATACCTAGAAATTCCGAATCCGCCCAAAGGCAACTTTGCAGAAATAATGTTGTTTTTTCTAGTAGATAATTCAAAGTTATTGATTTTTACAGCTCCAAAATCAAACGGATTTACGTCTAAAAAGTCTAAATATGGCAAAACCTCATTTGAAATATACTCACCACAAACTTTGTGTTTCGGATATTCATTTTTCTCAATTAATAAAACCTTTTTACCTAATTTAGATAAGTGAATTGCGTTGCATAAGCCCGCCAAACCTCCACCGATTATAATTACATCAAATATTGAATCTTCTTTATTCATGTAGTAACTCTGCTAATTCTTTACCTACCAAGCTGCCAATTGCAACACCCATTCCGCCCAAACGAACTCCGCAAAACACCTGGTTAGAAACTTGTTTTACAATGGCTTTTTTCTGATTTCCAACACCCATAATCCCGCTCCATCTGTGTTCAATTTCAAAAGGGGTGTTTGGTAAAATAGTCGTTTTTAAAATATTTTCTAATTCGTTTTGAACAATGGCTGTTTGTCCGAATTCTGCGGTTTCTTCCGTTTTAAAATCGAGATTTCTTCCACCTCCAAACAAAATACGATTGTCTATATTCCTAAAATAATAGTAGCCTTTGTCTACATGAAAGGTTCCTTTTATTTCTAAGTTTTTAATTGGTTTTGTGATTAAAACCTGCGCTCTTGCGGGTTGAACTTCTTCCGCTAACAATTGATTTGCAAAACCGTTCGTAGCAATAAATAATTTACCTGTTTTAAAACTTATTTTATCTGTTTCTATATCTACCTGGTCTCCAATAGTCGCAAAACTTTCAACGGAAATAGTATTTATAATCTTCACGCCTAATTTCTGTACTTTCTGCAACAACTCAAAAGCCATTTTTCCGGTATCAATCTGGCCTTCAAAATTATTGACAATATATTTCGAATGTACTTTTTGAAAATTGAATGTATTGTCAGAAACAGAAAAAACATCCGACTTAAAAATGGGTTTTAATAAGTTATTAATCGCTTCTTTTTTAGAAATACATTCCTCAAAAAAAGTTTCAGAATCGCACAATTCGAAGCCTTTATTTTGCTGAAAATCGATTTTTTTATCCCCCAAATTACTTCGTAATAACTGCAACCCTTCCCAACGATTTTCGACCAAATTATACACTTCTTGCTCCGTATGCGAACTTAAGTCGTCTATCAATTCAGAAAGGCTTCCAAAGCAAGCAAAACCTGCGTTTTTTGTGCTTGCTCCTTGTGGCAACATTCCCTTTTCAAGAATTATAACCTTTGCTCTCGGATGCTTTTTCACCAATTCTAAAGCACAATTTAACCCCACAATTCCGCTGCCAACAATGGTAAAATCGATGTTGGTAAACCACTCTTTTAATTCCCAATAACTATAATTCATTTATATCTTTTTTTCAAAACAAATGCTATTTTCCATTCCTTGGTATTGGCCATAATTTGGAATGATTTTATACCCACACTTTTTATAAAACTTTACAGCCTCCACTTGTCGCACTCCTGTTTCTAATATGCATTTTTTATACCCCAACTCTTTCGCACAAGTTTCTATTTCTTGCAATATTTTTTGAGCCACGCCACTTCCTCTATTGCCAGAAGAAACAAACATTCTTTTCACTTCCACAGTACCATCATCAAACTTTTTAATCGCTCCGCAACCCACGGCAATTTCAGCAACATACATAACAACAACTACCTTTAGAACACCTATACTATTAAACTGATTGTAAAAATCATGTTCATCTCCATCAGTAATTTTTAAATAGGCATCCAACTTTTTTATCAACTTGATAAAATCTTTATTTTCTGAAGTAGTTCTTATTGTTTTTATGTCCATTTTATTTTTTTCGATCCTTTCAAAATAAGCTTTTTTTAAGCTCCCGAACCTTCCTTCGTTTCATTTATAAGGTTCCTCGCCGTTCATTCTTTTCTCTATCTAAATGAGAACCTTCTATACCTCCAATTTTTGTTAAAACTCAAATTGCAACTGTACCCAAAACGGAACGACCTCTTCCGTGTTTAAGTTTCCAAAAGATAGTCCTAATAAACGAACAGAATTCACTAATTTATCTTGATATAAAAGTTCTTTTACCACAGGAAAAAACTCCTTTTTTGTCTGCATAAAATTTGCTTTTGTTTTACTTCTTGTTTGCTGTGTAAAATCTGAATATTTAATCTTCAAGGTAATCGTTTTTCCCCTGGTATCTGTCTTCTTCATGCGTTTTTCTAACTCATCTGCAATCTTATCCAAGCGTTCAATCATAAAGATTTCAGAAGAAAGGTTTTCGTTGAATGTTCTTTCTGCTGCAATAGACTTCCGAATTCTGTTAGGCTTTACGGCACTGTTATGAATTCCACGAACAATATTGTAGTAATGCGTGCCAGATTTTCCGAATGATTTTACCAATTCTTCAACTGATTTCTTTTTTAAATCATTGCCCTTAAAGATTCCTAAATTATACATTTTTGCCGCAGTAACTTTACCAACCCCATAGAATTTATTCACCGGTAATGTTTCTAAAAACTGAAGGACCTCTTCTGGATGGATTGTTTTTTGGCCGTTTGGCTTGTTGATGTCTGAAGCTACTTTTGCAATAAATTTATTAATCGAAATTCCTGCGGAAGCTCTCAAACCTGTTTCCTTATAAATGCGTGCTCTAATTTCTCTAGCAATGTCATTTGCAGACGTATTCCCTTTCTTGTTCTCTGTAACGTCCAAATACGCCTCGTCTAAGGAAAGCGGTTCTACCAAATCTGTATACTCGTAAAAAATTTCTCTAATTTTGGCAGACAGCTCTTTATAACGGTCAAAATCTGTCTTTACAAAAATAAGATGTGGGCATTTTTGTTTTGCTAGAAAACTACTCATGGCAGATTTAACGCCAAATTTTCTTGCTTCGTAACTCGCGGCAGAAACGACGCCTCTTTCTTCACTGCCACCAACGGCAATTGCTTTTCCCCTTAATTCCGGATTGTCTAATTCTGCTACAGAAGCGTAAAACGCATCCATATCTACATGAATAATTTTCCGAAAAGGAGGTTGCAATTCCATCTATCAAAAATACAAAAAAAGAGGCTTGTTGCCCTTCTTGAATAGACAGGAATCTGTATAATTTTTAAAACAGTAGCACCCAAAGAAAGACATAAGACCGCTTCGCTGACAGAAACAAGACCAATAACTTCTCTCTAACGACCTTATAAGTAGTAAGTTTTAAAAAAGTTACTTCAAGAAATCAACACAAATTTCTACCACCTCTTCTAGCTCTTTAGACATTATTTCTTTTTCCCAAGGATGAGAAATATTAAAAACATGATCTGCGTTTTTTACAACTTCTAAAACACTATTTGCATTCCAAGAATGAATTCTATATGCTTCATCAATAGCAATAGAAGTGTCTTTGTCTCCGTGAATTACCAATTGTGAAATCTCAATTTTTTCTACTGCTTTTTGAATGTTTAAGCGCTCTTTATTTTCTTTGAAATTTTCGTAGAACTGATAAAAATGAGGCATGTGCTGTTTTGTTCTGCCGTTTACAACATACTTCACACCGTCTTTTTTCCAATTTTCTAAGTCTCCAGTTACAGAACTTCTTGCACCAATGTCAGAAATGGCAGCTAAAGAAATTACTTTTTTAATTCGAGCATCTTCATTTGCTTTGAGCAACACAATTCCGCCACCTCTGCTATGTCCAATAATTGAGATATCATTGATATCAACCTCATTTTTAAAAGCGAAATCAGATGAAACCCAATCTAAAACAGTTTCTAAATCATCTAGTTCTTTTGTGTAATTATTGTTTCCAAAAGCTTCTAAGTCTGGAAAATCTATCGGTTGTTCAGCGGTACCTCCGTTGTGAGAAAAATTAAATTTTACAAAGAAAAAGCCTGCACTCGAAAATGCTGCTGCCATTAAGTTCCAAGCACCCCAATCTTTAAAACCTTTGTAACCGTGACAAAAAATAACTACTTTTTTAGGGTGTCTTGTTTCTTTGTAAAAGACATCTGTTATTATAGGTTTGATGTGTTTTCCTTCAAGAAGTAGGTTCTTAAGTATTTTCATTTTTTCTTTAGATAAATAATTTGATGCATGTAAAAACCGCTACCAATCCTGTTAAAATAGCTAAAACGATATTGATGTCTTTTGTTAGTTTCCCTGTTTTTTGTTGAATTTTTTTGGCGAATTTTCCATATAATAAAAGAATGCAAAAGGTACCAATTACAGCACCTAAAATAAAAAATAAGAGGGGTAAAACATCAAAACTAAAAAGGTTGAAGAGGTCTAAAATGACAATAATTCCACAGAAAAAAGGAATGGCAAACATATTTAAAAGCGACAAAGTTATTCCTATTAAAAACGGCTGCTCTTTTTTAGACTTCATTGCTACTACCTTCACTTTTCCTTTCTTAGATTCCTTGTAAAAGTAATAAGACAATCCTATAAAAACAAGAATACCTGCCTTCTCTAAAGTCTCTAATATTGTTGGATTTTTAGCAATGTACTTTGTTAAAATAACAGCAATTATCACTTGCGGAATTGCAGCAATAGAAACCCCTAAAGCATATTTTTTAACCGCTTCTCTGCCTTTTTCTAAACTAATTTTTAGAGCAGTCATATTTAACATACTCGGTGTTATAGAGCCTGCAAAGGAGAATAAAAATCCAAAGAAAAAAAGGGAAATGAAAATCATTTATAAAAAAATAAGTTTGGTAAATATCCCTTTTAAAAATAAGTTGCACAAAAAAACGCATCAAAAAATTTGATGCGTTTATATACTTTAACCTCTAAAGCTTGTGTTCTTTATACAACACCTTGCGCTAACATTGCGTCTGCAACCTTTACAAAACCTGCAATGTTTGCACCTTTAATATAATCGATTGTTCCGTCTTCGTTTTCACCGTATTGTACACAAGAATCATGAATATCTTCCATAATATCTTTTAATTTATCATCTACCTCTTTACGAGACCAGCTTAAACGCAATGAGTTCTGACTCATTTCTAAACCAGAAGTTGCAACACCACCGGCGTTACTTGCTTTTCCTGGAGCAAATAATATTTTTGCATTTTGAAATTCGTGAATTGCTTCTGGCATAGAAGGCATATTTGCTCCTTCAGAAATACACATACATCCGTTTGCAATCAATGCTTTTGCTTCAGCACCGTTTAACTCATTCTGAGTTGCACATGGCAAAGCAATGTCACATTTTACAGACCAAGGTCTTTCTCCTGCAACATATTTAGCGTTTGGATATTTTTCTAAGTATTCACTTATTCTTCCACGTTTTTCGTTTTTAATAAACATTACGTGTTTTAATTTATCTGAATCGATACCGTCTGCATCATGTATATATCCTTGAGAATCTGATAATGTTAAGACAGTTGCTCCTAATTCTATCGCTTTTTCCGCAGCATACTGTGCTACGTTTCCAGAACCCGAAATCACTACTTTTTTACCTTCAAAAGAATCTTTTTTACGCAATAACATGTTTTGCGCAAAATATACCGTACCATATCCTGTTGCTTCTGGTCTGATTAAAGAACCACCCCAAGAAGCCCCTTTACCGGTTAAAACTCCCGTAAACGAGTTGTTTAATTTTTTATACATTCCAAACATAAATCCAATTTCACGTCCTCCAACACCAATATCTCCGGCTGGCACATCTGTGTTATGTCCTATATGTCTAAAAAGTTCACTCATAAAAGCGTGACAGAAACGCATAATTTCGTTGTCTGATTTTCCTTTTGGATCAAAATCAGAACCTCCTTTTCCTCCACCCATTGGTAAAGTTGTTAAAGAGTTTTTAAAAACCTGCTCAAAAGCTAAAAACTTTAAAATACTTGCATTTACAGATGGATGAAAACGCAAACCACCTTTATAAGGCCCAATTGCAGAATTCATTTGAATTCTATACCCTCTATTTACTTGTATTTCACCAGCATCATCTACCCAAGAGACTCTAAAAGAAATTAATCTTTCTGGCTCTACCATTCTTAATAAAATATTTTTTCCGTTGTAAATATCGTGATTAGCGATGTATGGAATTACAGTTTCTGCAACTTCTTGAACAGCTTGTAAGAATTCTGGCTCATGGTTATTTCTTTTTGTAACCATTTCCATAAACTCATTTATTTTTAATTCTGCTTTCTTAGCCATATTTTTTTATGAATTTAATAAAATTTATGTGGCACAAATATAGTTAATTTCTTAATTCTCAAATAAAAAAAGAATTTTTATTTATTCTATAAACCTCCATATTTCAATCGATTTCGAAAGCCATTGTTGTTTTCTTGACTTTCAGTGGATAAAACGCTTAAAAAAACACTAAATTTGTTCCTTAATTTTACCCAAAAATGTTAGATAAAGTAAAAGAACTTATTGGTGATGTGCACGCTTTTAAAGCAACAACCAAAGATGAAATAGAAACATTTAGAATTAAGTTTTTAGGAAGTAAAGGTTTGCTAAAAGACCTTTTTGCTGAGTTTAAAAATGTAACCCCTGCGTCTCGTAAAGATTTCGGACAAGCATTAAACACCTTAAAGAAATCTGCAGAAGATAAAGTAGCCGAATTAACAAGCACTTTAGAGGGCGGTTCAAGTGAAAAATCTTTTTATGGCGATTTATCTCGCCCTTCAGAACCTATTAACTTGGGCTCTAGACACCCAATTTCTTTGGTAAGAAATCAAATTATTGATGTTTTTAATAGAATTGGTTTTACGGTTTCTGAAGGTCCAGAAATTGAAGACGACTGGCACAACTTTACAGCATTAAACTTGCCAGCACATCATCCTGCAAGAGACATGCAAGACACGTTTTTTATAGAACAAAATCCGGATATTTTACTACGCACACACACCTCTTCAGTACAGGTGCGTTACATGGAAGAAAATAAACCGCCAATTAGAACAATTTCTCCTGGTAGGGTTTTTAGAAATGAAGACATTTCTGCAAGAGCGCATTGTATTTTTCACCAAATAGAAGGTTTGTATATCGATACAGATGTTTCTTTTGCCGACTTAAAACAAACTTTATTGTACTTTACAAAAGAGATGTTCGGGAAGTCTAAAATTAGATTGCGCCCTTCCTATTTTCCGTTTACAGAGCCAAGTGCAGAAGTAGATATTTATTGGGGTTTAGAAACAGAAACAGATTACAGAATAACAAAAGGTACCGGTTGGTTAGAGATTATGGGTTGTGGTATGGTAGATCCTAATGTACTAAAAAATGCCAACATCGATCCAACAAAATACTCGGGTTACGCTTTTGGAATGGGAATAGAACGTATTGCAATGTTGCTATATCAAATACCAGATATTAGAATGTTTTACGAAAATGATAAACGGTTCTTAGAACAATTTAAATCGGTTATATAATGAATTACTTTACACAAATTTGGGACGAAGAAAGAGAGGATGAATATGCAAGCTGGGGAACCTCTATTTGGTATTTTGAAACCAATGATGCGGATGAAGTTTTAAAACAAATTACTGTTTATAAAAACGGGAAGGTTGCAAAATATGATGTGGAAAACCAAGAAGATGAATTTGGTGGTTTGTGTGAAGGAGCACTCACTATTGATGACTGTGACGGTGATGTGATCTCTAAGGAAGACTTTTATGCGCTTTGGTAATTATATAGACTCTTAAAAAGCGCTGCACAATTGAAAAAAGACATACAAATACCAGAAGTTACCGGCGTAGAAATGGCCATGGTTTATGAATACAACGATATTTATAAAACAAATGACTGGAATGTATATATCATCAATAATAAAAAGGTCGATTTAGAAATGGTTGTAGTGGTTACTCAGGGTTTTTCTAACACAAAAATCACCTCTTTATTCCGTAAAAAAATTGATGTTTTGCCCGCGAATTCTTTTGCCAAAATTGAATACATTCAACCAGAATTATTCAAGTTAAACAATCGTTTTCAAGTTACTTTTTTTGAAGGCAAGACCTTGTTTGAAAAAACGTTTCTATTTAAAGAAAACACGGTTAAAGAAGGTGCTTTACGCATGATTACTGAAATTAAAAAACGCGGCATCTTCGCTGGGTAAAAGTATTATCCCCAAAAACCAATAATCAGATACAACACCACCGTAATGGTGCCACCAACCAACGCATAGGGCAATTGTGTTTTCACATGGTCTATATGATCACTAGCAGCTGCCATCGAAGAAATTATAGAAGTGTCTGAAATTGGCGAACAGTGATCTCCAAAGACCCCACCACCTAAAGTTGCGGCAACAATAATGGTTACATCAGCGCCATGCATGTTTGCCATTGGTATTGAAATTGCCAACATAATTGCAAAAGTTCCCCAAGAAGTTCCTGTAGAAAACGCAATAAAAGAACTGACTATAAACACCACTGCTGGCAATAATTCTGGAGACAACCAACTTGCTGTAATATTGGCAACATAATTTCCAGTATCCAACGCTTTACAAGCATCCCCAATAGCAAATGCTAACAACATTAGCAAGGCTAATGGCATCAGTTCACTAATTCCTTTTAAAGTTAAGTTAACCGCTTCTTTTGGTTTCATAATTCCTTGAATGAAATACATTGTCATGGCAACTAATAAGGCCGTAATTACAGCATATAAAACAGAAGAGGATCCAGAACCTTTTCCAATTGCTACTGAAGCATGGTTAAAAAATGAGGTTGCATTTTCAACGGAGTTCCAGCCCGTATACACTAGGTTTATTGGCATCATAAAAACCATCACCAAAAGCGGCACAATCATATTATATGCTTTGGCTTCAATTCCTTCTTTTGGTGGAAATGAAGTTACGGCGTCTGAAACCATTGGCTTCGAATTCGGATTCATTAATACACCCGTTTCTTTGGTTCTTTTTTCGGCCTTTTTCATCGGTCCGAAATCTTTCTTTGTAAGAATAACAATGAAAACAATAGCAATTGCTGACAGCGGATAAAAATTGTATTTAATAGCCGCTATCATCACCGAAAAGGGTTTGTCTATTCCTTGGGTTAACAGCAATCCCATAATAAAAGCACCCCAAGCGTTAAACGGAATTAAAATAGAAGAGGGTGCAGAACTAGAATCTGCTATGTAGGCTAATTTCTCTCTCGGAATTCCTAATTTGTCAAAAATAGGTCTGTACAAAGTACCAACCGTCAAAGAGCTAATACTGGTTTCTACAAATAAAAGCAACCCTGTAAACGTTGCTAATATTTGAACCATTGTTCTACTATATCCTGATTTCTTTGCTTCAAGCTTTACCAATT
>JBLHIE010000056.1:0-11056 GCA_047614925.1 Arenicella sp. | reverse complement strand
AAATTAAACTGCTCTGATCCTTTAAAAACTTTGTCAACTTTCTTGAAAAAACCCATGTATAAAAATTAATTTAAGTGTAAAAATAGCATAAAAAAAAACAAAAGTTTAAATTTTCATTTTTCTAAACCTGAGACAGAAAACAAAACTAATAAAAAAATGAAAGTTCTTAAGTAAAACTTCTAATAGAAAATCGCATTACATAAAACTACTCAAATTTTTCCATAACAGCATCGCTTACCCCCATGCTAGAAAATCCGCCATCATGAAATAAGTTTTGCAACGTCACTTTCTTTGTCAAGTCTGAGAACATAGAAATTGTATAGTCTGCACATTCTAGTGCGGTTGCATTTCCTAACGGACTCATTTTTTCTGAATATGCAATAAAACCATCAAACCCTTTAACACCAATACCTGCTGTTGTTGGTGTTGGAGACTGAGAAATGGTGTTTACGCGCACTTTATAATCTCTACCAAAGAAGTAGCCAAAACTGCGTGCAACAGACTCTAAATAGGCTTTATTATCGGCCATATCATTGTAATCTGGAAATACTCTTTGAGCAGCCATATACGTTAGCGCAACAATACTTCCCCATTCGTTCATTGCTTTCTTCTTGTACAAAACGTTCATTGTTTTATGAAAAGATACCGCAGAAACATCCCAACCTTTGGTTGAAAAATCATAGTTTGGATCTGTATATGATTTTCCTTTTCTAACATTTATAGACATGCCTATTGAGTGCAGTACAAAGTCTATTTTACCTCCTAAAATTTCCATTGCTTTTTCTACCAAGTTTTCTAAATCTTCTATTGAAGTTGCATCTGCAGGAATTATTTGAGCGCCTGTTTTTGCTGCTAAAGTATCTAAGTTACCCATTCTAATAGAAGCAGGTGCATTTGTAAGCACAAATTCTGCTCCTTCTTCGTACGCACGTTCAGCAGTTTTCCATGCAATAGAGTGCTCATTTAAAGCACCAAATATGATTCCCTTTTTACCTTTTAATAAGTTGTACAATGTGTGTTTTTTTGGTTGGTGGTTCTTGGACTTACTTTAATAGCCAAACTCTTTGTTCTCTTATTCGTTGTTTGTTGTTTGTTGTTTCTAAAAGAGAACTAACTCAATAACTCTTTCGCATGTGTGTGCGCAGAATCAGAGATATCTTTGCCGCTTAACATTTCTGCAATTTCTATGATGCGCTCTTCGCTAGACAATTCCTTTAAATTCGTTGTGGTAACTCCGTTTACTTCCTCTTTGTAAACTTTATAATGATTGCTACCTTTTGCTGCGATTTGAGGTAAATGCGTAATTGCAATTACTTGCATGTTTGCGCTCATTTGTTGCATAATCGCTGCAATCTTATTCGAAACTTCTCCAGAAACACCGGTATCAATTTCATCAAAAATAATGGTTGGTAACTGCGTGTTTTCTGACAATACTTTCTTTACAGATAGCATAATTCGAGACAATTCTCCACCAGAAGCTACTTTCTTCAACTCCCCAAAATTACCTCCTTTGTTTGCAGAAAACAGAAACTCTAGTTCGTCTTTACCATTGTTAAAATAAGAATTTGTAAGTGTTGCTTTTATAGAAAAACGGGCATTTTCCATTCCTAAATCGGTTAACAAGAACTCTAATTCTTTGACTAATTTAGGTATTGCGGTTGTTCTTGCTTTTGATATTTTTTCTGCAACTGAGTCTAATTTTTCAGAAATTGCTACGATCGCTGCTTTTTTCTTATTCAATTCGCCTTCTGCAGATTCCACTTCTCTCACTTTATCAGATAACTCTTCAAAAACCGCTAATAATTCTTTATTTGAATTTACATAATGTTTCTTTTGAAGATTGTATAATAATTGCAATCTATCATTAATTTTTTCAGCTTCATCCGGATTGAAGTCTATCTTTTCATTCGCATCCTCTAACTCTGAAACAATATCATCCATCTCAATTTTTACGGAAATAATTCTGTCTGCTAATTCCTTATAATCCTTTGAAAAAGAAGCTATTTTAGAAATTTTAAATTCTAAGTTATTTAACAAATTTTGAAGTCCGACTTCTTCATGTATTGAAAGTTCTAAGCTTTCAGATAAATTGAGTTTTATATCTTCTATATTATTTAACTTGTCTAAACTTTCTTCTAAGCTTGCCTGTTCATCAACTTTAATAGTTGCTTCCTCTAGTTCTGTAAACAGGTGTAAGTTATAGTCATACTGTTGATTTGCCTCTTTTTGTGCTGTCTCTAAGGCCTGTAATTCTCTTTTCAAAGCACTTAATTGGGTAAAACCTCTTTTATAGGAAGCGATTCTATCCGTATTTTTAGCCAATGCGTCTAAAATTGCAAACTGAAACTTACCATCAGATAACTGCATGGTTTGATGCTGGGAATGCACATCTATCAGTTTTGATCTTAATTCATTTAAAACCGATAAGGTAACAGGCGTGTCATTTACAAAGGCTCTTGATTTACCAGAAGGAAGAATTTCTCTTCTAATAATAGTTTCAGCTTCATAGTCTAAATCTAAGGATGTAAAAAACTCTTGCAAATTGTAATTAGAAATGGCAACTTTTGCTTCTACAATACATTTAGTAGAAGTATCTTTTAAAGAAGATAAATCTGCTCTGTTACCCAAAACCAAACCCAAAGCACCTAATAAAATAGACTTACCAGCACCCGTTTCTCCTGTAATTATGGACAAGCCCGAAGAAAAATCAATACTTAAGTGATTGATTAATGCGTAGTTATTTATGGATAGTTGTGTAAGCAAATTGACTAATTTTTAAAAGTTAAAATTAGTGAAAATTTGTTGAATTTAATCTAATTTTCTCCACTTAGAATTATTGTTCGGAGAAATCTTTCTTAACGATTGTATCAAACGTTCTTTATTTCTAGTTTGAGAGTTTTCAGAGTACAAACTAACAATTTCATCTCCTTTTGCATCAAAAAACAATCTTATCAAGTAATTTTCAACTGTTTTATTGTAAATACGTTCTAGCGTAATTAAACTGTCTTCAATATTCTGCTGTGCATTCATTTTTGAATTTACAATATTGTCGAGTCCTTTTCTATGATACTTATAAAGCAAATCTCTATAAGCCGCAAGTTTGGGAGACAATAGATTATCTATCAGCAAGTATCTGTTTCGTTCCCCTACTATATTTTGCCATGAAGAAAGTCCGCTTTGCTGTGCTTGTAACATTACATTTTGTGCCTCTTTTAACTCCACTTCTCCTCCATATTTAGAAAAGGTATCTGCATCTACACCTAAAATTATATTGGCATAAAAAACAATGATAGAGATCAAATTGCTATCGAATGTATTTTTATTATAAATTAAAGGATCAAATTCATTGTAATTAAAATTGAATTTATTGTCCTTTATATTTAATATGGGTGATGCATAACTAGAATTGTAAACAGGTCTTGTAGATTGTACTTGAAGCGTTGCTGTAAAGTTATTATTATTTCTAGCTGTAACAATAATTGTCATTGCACAATTCACGCGTTCTTCAGGTGCTACCACTCTATTTGTCCATTTAGTTTGATTGACATATTCAGTTAAAGCTTGCTGAAGTGTATTAAAAACCTGCTTGTTTGAACCCGGAACTTGGTCAGAATTTACAGTAACCAAACAGTTTAGTTCTTGAGCGTTTAGGCTAAAAAATGAGCATAATAATATGAAAAGTGATGTTAGTTTATGCCTCTTAATTCTATTCATCTTGTTTCTTAATTCTATTTACAATCTCATTGATAATATCTTTTGCTACTGCAGCTTTAGACTTTAATTCAAATGATTTTTCATTCAACTCTTTATCAATAATAGTAATTTTATTTGTGTCTGTTGCAAAACCAGCACCTTTATCTTGTAACGAATTTAAAATAATAGCATCTAAATTCTTACGTTTTAACTTGCCTTTTGCGTTTTCTAATTCGTTATTGGTCTCTAATGCAAAACCTACCAAAAACTGCTTTTTCTTTATAGCTCCTAAAGAGGCTAAAATATCTTTCGTTGGGGTTAGCAATATTTCTAACGAAGCATCTGTCTTTTTTATTTTCTGAGAAGCACTCTTTTTTGGTTTATAATCTGCTACCGCTGCAGAAAGTATGGCAATGTCTACATCCTTAAAATAAGTATGTGCAGCATGGTACATTTCTTCAGCAGAAACGACATCTACTCTATGCACTAAAGAATGTTTTATTTGTTGACTGCTTGGTCCAGAAATTAAAAAGACTTCTGCACCTAAATTTGCGGCAGCACTTGCAATGGCAAACCCCATTTTTCCTGAAGAATGATTTCCAATAAAACGCACAGGATCTATTGCTTCATACGTAGGTCCTGCCGTTACTAAAACTTTTTTACCTTTTAAAGGTAGTTTACACAGAATGTCATTTTCTATAAAAGAAACAATGTCCTCTGGCTCTGCCATTCTTCCTTCACCCACTAAGCCGCTTGCGAGCTCACCTGAGGTAGCAGGAATTATAATATTATTAAAATTATGTAGTTTCTTTAAACTTTCTATGGAAGAAGGATGCTTATACATATCCAAATCCATTGCCGGTGCAAAATAAATTGGACATTTAGCTGACAAATAAGTGGCAAGTAATAGATTATCGCAAGTGCCATTTGCCATTTTAGACAAGGTATTTGCTGTAGCGGGAGCAATTAACATATAATCTGCCCAAAGCCCTAAATCTACATGGTTGTTCCAGAGCTCATTTTCATCTTCTTTAGAGTAAAAAGTAGAATGAACCGGATTTTTAGAAAGTGTAGAAAGTGTGAGAGGTGTTATAAAATCTTTAGACGCAGGAGTCATGATAACTTTGACTTCTGCGCCTAATTTTATGAATAAACGAACTAAACTAGCCGTTTTATAAGCAGCAATTCCAGCAGTTATTCCTAAAAGAATTTTCTTTTCTTTTAAGACAGACATTACTCTGTTTCTGGAGTTCTGTGATATACTTTACCATTTAACCACTCTTCAAGAGCCATTGCAGTTGGTTTTGGTAGCCTTTCGTAAAATTTAGAAACTTCTATTTGCTCTTTATTTTCAAATACTTCCTCTAAAGAATCATTATAAGTAGCAAATTCATCTAACTTATCTACTAATTCTCTTTTTAAGTCAGAATTAATTTGATTAGCTCTCTTTGCGATAATAGAAATCGCCTCATAAATATTTTGTGTAGGCGCTTCAATTTCATTCTTATTGTAAGTAATCGTACTTAACGGTGCTTTGGTATCTTTATAATCCATCTTAAATAATTATTTCTTTTGTAAATTTTCTGTTGGTGTCTGCTTTGCTACTAAAGCATCAAGTCTTATTTTTTCTTCCTGTAATGTTGCAAACATTTCATTTGCATCCTCCATATACTTAGATTCTGGGAAGGCTATTTTTAACCTATCATAATCTTTTGTAGCCTCTTCAATTCTCTCTAATCTTCGGCGATCGTAACTTTTTAAAACAAAATCATGTCCTGCTTTAAAGCTATAATAAAGTGCTTCTTCTTTGTACTTCGTTCCTAAAAAGTCTTCTAGTAAATTATCAAAGGCTTTAATTGCTGCCTTGTAATTCCTTAAATCATAATCAGCAGTTCTATAGTAGGTCTTCGCTATTTCGAAATATTTTTTTTCTAATTTCTCTCTTATTTCTGAATAATGCTTATTTGCCTCTTCAATTTTATCTGATGCAGGATAGGTGTTAATAAAGCTCTGAAAAGCCTCTAAAGCCTTATTCGTGTCTGTTGGATCTATGCTAAAACGCGGAGACGCCAACTTATAACTGTAAGCAGATAAAAAGGCTGCTTCTTCTTGCTTTGAACTTTTTTGATAATTCTTAGTAAAACGGTCAAAATAATAACCGGCCATACTATAGTTTTTTTCATTAAAATTAGCTTGTGCAACCATGAATTGAATACGCTCCATTTGAGGCTTTCCTCTGTAGGTTGGCGTAATTTTTTCGAATAAACGCAAAGCCTTACCGTAATCCTGACTTTCGTACATTTTTACAGCCATTTTGTACTGCTCTTCAGAAGTACCTTTATTTAATACTTTTTGATATTCACCACAAGAAGATAGTAGTAAAGTAAATAGCACTAAATACGCTAAATTTTTAATTTTTTGCATCGGGCAAAATTAGTGATTAATTATGGATTAATAAAACGTTTTTCAACACACTTACTTGTATACTGCAATAATGCGTAAAAAAAGAAGAAATTTAGCGTATTTCACACTAAAAATATGTTAATCTTACAGCTGTTTTGGGGTTGCCGCTACCAAAGATTTTATATCATTATCAAAAAGATAGAAACCACCTTTATCATCTCCTATCAAATTAATTTTATCTAAGATATTGCGCGCAAGTGCTTCTTCTTCTATCTGCTCTGACACATACCATTGTAAAAAATTATGTGTTGCGTGGTCTTTTTCCTGCAAACAGATATCAATTAAATCATTGATATGCTCGGATACTTTTACTTCATGGTTAAATAATTCTTGAAACATTTCTTTAAAAGAACCAAACTGCACTGGTGGCGCTTCTAATTGAGATATTTTTGCATGTCCGCCGCGTTCATTTACAAATTTTACCAACTTTAACATGTGCATTCTTTCTTCGTCTGAATGTGCATACATGAATTTTGCAACTCCTTCAAAACCTAAAACCTCTGCCCAAGAAGCCATGGATAAATATACTTGAGATGATTGTGCTTCTACCTTAATCTGTTTGTTAAGTGCTTCTTCTATAATTGGTAACAACATATTTTTGTGTTTTATTTTCAACTCAAATTTACATATTATTGTGCACTTTCTTATAAAATACCGCAGCTTTCATTTTTCTGTTTTGTTCTGAAACTAAAAACTTTTAACAAAACTGACTATTTTCTCCTCCAATTGTGCACTTGCTTTTACCAAAGGCAAACGAACGGCATTCGTACAAATTTCTAATGCTTGCAATACTGTTTTTATTCCTGCAGGGTTGTTCTCTTCAAAAATAGCATCTATAATGGCCATCATTTTAAAATGAATTGCATAGCCTTCCTTATTTCTACCTTCTAATCCGCAATTTATTAAAGTGGAAAATTCTTTTGGATACGCTTGTCCAATAACAGAAATAACTCCAGCTCCTCCGGCCAACGTTATTCCTAAAGCCAAGTCATCATCACCAGAAATAACTAAAAAATCTATTGGTTTATTTTTTAACAACTCTAGGTATTGTTGCATATTATTTCCTGCCTCTTTGATGCCCACAATATTTGGAAAATCATTTGCCAAACGAATGGTTGTAACTGCATCCATATTTTTTGCGGTCCTACCAGGAACATTATATAAAATAATTGGTTTTTCTGTAGCTGCTGACAATGCTTTAAAATGCTGATAAAAACCTTCTTGCGTTGGCTTGCTGTAATAGGGCACAACAGATAAAATACCATCAATATTACTTAAATCTGTAGTTTGCAACTCTTTTACAACCGCTAAAGTATTGTTGCCTCCAATTCCTAAAACTAATGGAACTCTGCCTGCAGTTGTTTTTACAATAAGAGCTATAATTTGAAGTTTTTCTTCTCCAGAAATTGTTGCACTTTCTGCAGTGGTGCCGTTGATTACTAAATAGTTCGTACCATTTTCTATATTGAAGTTTACCAACTTTACGAGTGCATTAAAATCTACACTTAGATCTTCTTTAAAAGGGGTAATTAAGGCAACTCCCGTTCCTATAAATTTTTGCATTTCTATCTATTTAAAGAAACAAAACTACACTATTAAGATCGATTTTTAATCGGAATACTCCTCGGATAACAAGAATAAACAACTTTAAATGGAAAGTTTAATTTTATAGCTTTTTAATAATTTGAAGATATCTTTTTAATTCTGAAGTAAATGCGTTAATATTTTCTGTTTTTTCTGAAATCTCTATTTCATACAAGTTAGAATTCACTCCAGCAAAACCTACTTTAAATTCTGCTTGTGATGCTAGAATTGCACGTTCTAAATACAAATTATTTGTATTGAAATACCCAATTAATAAATCGAATGGCGTTTCCAAAAAACCTTGAAAACTAGGTTCTGTAAATTGCCCACTCCAATTGATGTCTTTTTTTGTAAAATGTTTGTGAGAAAAATTATCCTTTTTATCAAAATTCCGCAAGCTATAAATCTTAACATTTCTAGCTCCTAATATTTTCTCTATCTCTTTTTGCAAATCTATTTTAGATGAAATGTCTTCCAATGTAATAATGGCTATCGACTTTACTTTTGTTAAAGGCGGTGTGCGACTCTTGTCTATTTGAGCTAATAACTGATTTAATTTATTTTTAAAAACAGTTTCTTTAAAACCTTGAAGCATTATTTATTTTTGAAATTGGAAACATAAAAATAGTAATTATTCTTTAACTATTTCTAAAAACTTCGCATCTGTTCTTTTTTATTTTTCACAAGAAACAGATGAATTACGCATGCTAAAAAAAAAAATTTTTATCCAATGTATAGTCCTTAAAGTTTGCAAAAACAGCGTTGATTTTTATTGTTTCTCTTAAAACCTCCTCCTATTGTCATCAGACTTTGTATCTATTAATTTATTATAAGGATCTATGCCAACCTCTAGAGGCTTTTCATCTACAATTAAAGTGATTTTATTGTGAATTTGTGTGATTTTATGTTTTTGGAAATACAACTGCTTTTCCTTCTTTTTCCCGTCTATTTCTTCTTCAGAAAAGATACCTATATCTATATAATCTGCTAAGGGTACAGATAAAACTGGCTTGCTCATGGCTGCTGTTTTATAACTTAAAGTATCACCTACTTTTTCACCATAATACTTTTTTCCTTTTTCATCATTTCTATATTTAGAAACTTCAAACTCTATATCTACTTGATATTTTCCATTGTCTAACTCAGTAGATTTCAAGGCTACAATCCTATTTTTATAAAGCGTGATGGTTTCAAACATGTCTTCAATTATATAACTCAAAGAATCTGGCGTTACTTCTCTAATGTAATTTACCATTTCAATAGAGGTAGTATAAGGTGGTTCCTGAAATTTCACCTTTTCTACGTACCTTTTTAAAGCTCTGTTTAGTTTTTCTTCACCAATATAATCGCTTAAAGCATAAAAAACTAAAGAACCTTTTTGATAGCGAATATACCCTTGTCCGTCATTATACATTAATGGCTTCTCTCTTTTAGACTCTGTAGTTCTCTGAATCAAATAACCGTCTAAGGCCTCCTTTAAAAAGGTACGCATTTTAGTTTTGCCGTGCTGGTGTTCTAAAACTTTTAAAGAAACGTATTCAGACATACTTTCAGACAACATTGTGGCCCCTAAAACGTCTGCACCAATTACTTGATGTGCCCACCATTGATGCGCAACTTCATGCACTGTTACTGCAAAAGGATAATCTACACCGTCTTCATTTTCTTCATCTACATCTGCAATAAAGCCAAAACCTTCAGAAAAAGGAATGGTATTGGCAAAGGCCTGTGCAAAAGTTCCTGCAGTTCTTGGAAATTCTACGATTCTTAATTGTTTGTGCTGATACGGACTAAAATTCTTCGCATTATAAGCCAACGAAGCTTTCATTCCTTTTAACATTCGATCTAAATTATAAGTATGTGGTTTGTGGTAGTAGATCTCT
Organism: Arenicella sp.; assembly: GCA_047614925.1. GTDB lineage: Bacteria > Bacteroidota > Bacteroidia > Flavobacteriales > Flavobacteriaceae > Polaribacter. Next base: position 1,433 of record JBLHIE010000056.1, on the reverse strand, counting down.
AAACTGATGCCTTTCCACATTTCTTTTTTAACCTCGTACCTCGCCGAATTAAAAGCATAGAAATTTAAAATCTTACTATCCATTTTATAATGAAAGTATCTTCGCCCGTCTTGAATCCACTCTTTTTGTAAATAACCAGGTGCAATTGCAATTTGATTGTCAGAAGTAGAAACCGTTGCTTCAAAATCAATCCAATCAGCATCTTTAGAAATATAAGTGTTTCCTAAAGCGGTTGAATCTGAAGGGTGGGGTCGTAAATTATTTGGAGGCAAATTGTATTTTTTACGCGTTTTATCGTCTGTTAATTCTCCACCAGTCGAATAACCTAAAGTAGGAAACATCGAGTTGTTTATAAAAGTTCCGTTTGCTATAATTGGAGACTTTCTTTGAAACATTGTATTCTCTTTACTCTTAATGTGTATGGTTAATTGCAAAGAATCTCCCGGTTGTATGCTTTCATCAAAAGTGTACATGTCAAAATGAAAAACAGTGTCTTCTAAAACCAAATTATTAGGTTTATTAAACTCGAAGGTACTCTCTAAAGAATTATGGTTCAAGAAAATACTATCTATTGCTTGAGCTGTTTTATTTACCATCGTAAAAACAGCACTTGCTTTGTAAGTTTTTTTCTTCGGAAAAATGGCTACCTCTGCGTTTACAGCTACAACTCTTGGTTGCTTGTAATTTTCGTATTTTTTATAAGTTTTTTCCCATTTTACTGCATTTAACTCTGCTTGCTTAGAAGCAGAATTTTGCCTATTCGCTGGTTTTGTTTCTAGAAAAATAACAGTACCTAAAGCTAGAAAAGCAGTAAGCACAAATGACAAACTTAAAATTTTAGGCACTGTAAAACGTTGTTTTGCTATGTAAATTCTCTCTGCAAAAGAATTTGGCAAACCTCTAACCCACATTAATAAACTCAAAATTAAGAGCAATGTACCTCCCAAAACCCAATACAATTTGTACCATAAATAACGTGACAAATCTGAACCATAACCATTCATATCTGAATAATTATAACCCGGACCTTCATTGTATTTTAAAACCGAATTTTCAATTCCTATCAATGATAAAAACGGAATTCCAATTGCCACTATCAATAGAATAAAAAAGCCTAGATATTGATTTTTAACCAAAGTTTGAATAAAAATTGCTAAGAAAGCCCAAACAGCATAATTTAAGAATTTCAAACCAAATAACTCCTTTAAGTAATGTCCAATTTCAAAATCATAATAGCCCTTGTATACTTGAAACAACATGCCAGAAACCATAATTACAAGCAATAAAACAAGCTGCATTTTTAACAAGGCAATTAATTTAGAAAATAAAAGTGTCCAATTTGGTATGGGGGTGCTGTCTACCAAATGACTTATTCTCGAAATTCTAGCTCTTTGCACCAACATGCCGGCATACAAGAAAGTACATACATTTAA
>JBLHIE010000055.1:0-11065 GCA_047614925.1 Arenicella sp. | reverse complement strand
GAAGATTTTCCTCCTGAAATTTCTTGCAAATCTCCACAGTAATAAGCCGTTGGAACTGGATCATACATTAAAACGTTTTCACCAATTTCTTCTGAAGTTACATACGCTGTAATTGTTAGGTATTTCAATTGATTTAAAAATTCATTTTTAGTAGGTTGAACTGCCTCTAAGTTTGCCAACCTATCCTCATCAATCTCTCCTTTCACCAATAAATGTGTATCTAATAATGCGGTATATTGTGCAGTCGTAATATCTCTAATATCTGTTTCTATAGTTATTTTTAAAGTTGTTATAATGTCTGTAAAACTAACTCTTATAGCTTCTTGGTCCTCTAAGTTTAAAACCTCTGTAATGTATTTATCTATAAATTGTGGAACATTGACCTCTGTAGCAGAAGGTGTACCCTCTGTTTTAGGTAAAATAATATCTACTAAATTAATAACTACCTCTTTTTCATCATTTGTGAAATAAGTAGGCATCCAGGTGGGTGCACTTGTGCAACTTTGTAATAAGCTAAAAATACTGGGCGCTGTAATTGCAAAACCAGCAGCAAGGCCTAAATTTTTTAATGCATCTCTACGTTTCATATTGTTCCTAGTTTAAACGTTATTTTTTTTAAGTTCTGCTGCTGCATAATTTGCCGCTCTAGCAGTAAAAGCCATATAAGTTAAAGACGGATTCTGACAACCCGAAGACGTCATAAAAGCACCATCCGTAACATATACATTATCACAAGCATGCACTTGATTGTTTCCGTTTAATACAGATGTTTTTGGATCTCTACCCATTCTTGCAGTTCCCATTTCATGAATTCCTAAACCCATTGCCATATTATCTCTGTTATCATATCCATTTACATCTTCAAAACCAGCTTCAGTTAACATTCTAATGGCTTGTTCTTGCATATCTTTACGCATTGCCATTTCATTTTCACCAAAAGCAGCGTCAAAAGTAACGGTAGGTAAACCCCATTCGTCTTTTTTATCATAATCTAAAAACAACCTATTTTTATGATCTGGTAATGTTTCCCCAAAAGCTAGTAAATTCACATTCCATTCTCCAGGTTTTAAAATTGCTTCTTTTAATTCTGGCCCGTATTTAAGTTCGGCAACCAATTCTGAAGTACTACTTCTGCTTGCACCACCTTGGTAGCCATAACCTCTTTTAAAAGTTTCTGCTTCTGTATTGCCGCCTAAATTTCTAAACCTAGGAATATACACTCCATTTGGTCGTCTTCCTTTTACATATTTATCATCAAAACCAATTGCTTTTGCAGAAGCACCTACGTGAAAATGATGATCCATGATATTGTGTCCTAATTCTCCACTATCGTTTCCTAATCCGTTTGGAAAACGTTCTGATTTTGATTGCAATAAAATAGAAGCAGATGCCATAGAAGATGCACATAGAAAAACAACCTTGGCATTGTATACAAAAGATTCTTTTGTTTCTGCATCAATCAATCTTACACCCGTTGCTTTTTTAGTAACATCATCATAAATTACTTCATGTACAATAGAGTTGGGTCTTAACGTCATATTACCGGTAGCGTCTGCTGCTGGTAATGTAGAAGAATTACTACTAAAGTATGCTCCATAAGGGCAACCTCGCATACATCTATTTCTATATTGACAAGTACTTCTACCTTCTCCTGGTTTGGTGCCCTCTGTAATATGTGCTGTTCTACCAATAGTCAATAAGCGTCCATCATCAAAGTTTGTAGCTAGCTTTTCTTTTAAAACTTCTTCTACACAATTGAGATTCATTGGTTTTAATAACTTCTGATCTGGTAATTGTTTCAATCCTAAATTCTCTCCACTTACGCCAATATATTCTTCAACTTTATCGTACCACTTTTCAATATCTTTATATCGAATTGGCCAATCTACAGCAATACCATCTTTTTTGTTCGCTCCAAAATCAATATCACTTAAACGGTAACTTTGTCTTCCCCACATTAAAGATCTACCACCAACCTGGTAGCCTCTAATCCAATCAAAACGTTTGTTCTCATTATAAGGATGCTTTAAATCGTCTACAAAAAAGTGTTCACGCGCTACCTTCGTAGTATAGCCTGTTCTATGTTGTTTTGGTTTTCTATCGATAATTTCTTGGGTAGCTTCTCCACCATTAGGCATGTCCCAAGGATCTAAATGCGCTGTAGGGTAATCTTCTACGTGCTTTACCATCGGTCCTCTTTCTAAAACTAAAGTTTTTAAACCGTTTTCACAAAGCTCTTTAGCAGCCCATCCACCAGAAATTCCTGTACCAACTACAATAGCATCGTAAGAATTTAAGTCGTTATTTATAGTATTCATTCGCATGTGTTTTTAAACAAATTCTTTTTTTAGAGTACTAAAAGTACTTAAAGAATTTTAATAACATTAATTTCCTATTGTAAAAAGTATTAAAATATTAACGAAACCGGTTTCGATATCATATTTTCAGATTTATTTTACCATATCTTTAAATATAATTGAAATATATATATATTTAATAAAATTTAAAGATAAATATAATGAATACAATTACTTTTAAAAAATTATCATTTTATATAATTGCCCTCCTTTTCGTTGCTACTTCTTGTAAGAATAGCAATAATAAAACGGAGGTAAAACCAACAAAAACTGCAAATACTACACCCTTTTTTAAATTATCTTTGGCACAATGGTCTTTACATAAAACATTTAATGAAGATGGCGTAAGTCCTTTTAAATTTGCTGAAATATCGAAGGAAATGGGTTTTGAAGGTTTAGAGTATGTAAGTCAATTATACAATGTAGAAATAGAAAAATTAGGTTTTGATGTTGTTATTGATTCTTTAAAAACATTAAGTGTACAAAACGGAATGCAAAACGTTTTAATTATGGTTGATAATGAAGGTGACTTAGCAGACCCAGATGTTGTTGTTAGAGATGCTGCCGTAGAGAATCATAAAAAATGGATAGATGCCGCAGCAACAATGGGCGCACATGCTATTCGTGTAAATACTTTTGGAACCAACGACCCAGAAATTTGGAAAACTACAGTTGTAGATGGTCTTAAAAAATTAGCAACGTATGCAGCCACAAAAAACATCAATGTCTTATGTGAAAATCATGGTTGGTTATCTTCAGATGCTGAAAAATTAATGCAAGCTATTAAGGATGTTAAAATGGACAATTGTGGAACACTTCCAGATTTTGGAAACTGGTGTACAAAAAGAAAAGATGTAGAAGAAAAATGGGGTGAATGTGCAGAATTGTACCCAGATAAATATAAAGGAACTGCATTAATGATGCCTGCCGCAAAAGCAGTAAGTGCAAAATCTTATGATTTTGATACAAACGGAAATGAAACTACTATAGATTTTACTAGAATGTTACAAATTGTAAAAGATGCTGGGTATAAAGGTTTTGTTGGTGTAGAGTACGAAGGAAGTCGTTTAGACGAAACTGCAGGAACAAAAGCAACCAAAGATTTACTTTTAAAAGTAGCAAAAGAAGTAAAATAGTTTAAACAATTACGATATTTAGCAGATAAAAACCAAAAAACTTAATGAAAAAATCAATTCAATTTCAATTGTCCTTTATGATGTTTCTCGAATTCTTTATTTGGGGTGCATGGTTTGTAACCTTAGGTACTTTTATGGGAAATAATTTAAGCGCAACAGGTGCAGAAACAGGAATGGCGTATTCCACGCAATCTTGGGGTGCAATTATTGCTCCTTTTATTATAGGCCTTATTGCAGATCGGTTTTTTAATGCAGAAAAAATACTAGGGGTTTTACATATTATAGGTGCCGTTTTAATGTACATGATGTTTCAGGCAAATGACTTTACTACTTTCTACCCTTATGTATTAGGATATATGATTGCCTATATGCCAACATTGGCTTTGGTAAATTCTGTAGCATTTAAGCAAATGAAAGATCCTGCAAAAGAATTTTCATTTATACGTGTATGGGGAACTATTGGGTGGATATTAGCAGGCTTATTAATTAGCTACTATTTTCATTGGGACTCTAAAGAAAATGCAGCAGCAGGAATGCTACAAAACACTTTTTTAATGACGGCTATTGTATCTGTTGTTTTAGGTGTTTTTAGTTTTTTCTTACCTAAAACGCCACCAAGTATTGGCAAAGACGATACGGTTACTATTTCTAGTATTTTAGGCTTAGATGCTTTAAAATTGTTAAAAGACAGAAACTTTTTAGTGTTCTTTATTTCTTCTGTTTTAATATGTATTCCGTTAGCGTTTTATTACCAAAATGCGAATCCTTTTTTATCTGAAATAGGGGTTGAAAATCCTACTGGGAAAATGACTATAGGCCAAGCATCTGAAGTTGTTTTTATGTTGTTATTACCCTTTTTCTTTAAAAAATTCGGATTCAAAAAAACCATATTAGTAGGCATGCTGGCTTGGGTACTTAGATATATATTATTTGCTTACGGAAACTCTGGAGAAATGGCTTTTATGTTAATCACAGGAATTGCATTGCACGGAATTTGTTATGATTTCTTTTTTGTGTCAGGGCAAATTTACACAGATTCGAAAGCAGGTGATAAAGTAAAAAGTGCGGCACAAGGCTTAATTACTTTGGCAACTTACGGTGTTGGAATGTTAGTTGGTTTTTGGGTAGCAGGTAAAATTGTAGATGCAAATGTATTAGCAGATGCTTCACATGGTTGGCAAGATGTTTGGTTATTTCCTGCCTTGTTTGCTTTAGGAGTATTTGTTATTTTTGCCTTATTATTTAAAGATGAAAAAGTTGAATACAAAGAATAAGATATAAGATGAGCGTAAAGATAAGATTGGGTATTATTGGAGGTGGTGGAGATTCTTTGATAGGAATTCTGCACAGAGTAGCATCGTCTATGTTTGATACATATGAAATTGTTGGTGGGGTTTTTAATCCGAATTGGGAGGAAAACATTGGTTTTGCTACCAAATTAGGATTGAATGAAAATAGAGTCTACAAAGATTTTGATACTTTTATTGCTGAAGAAACAAAGCTTCCGATAGAAGAACGTATACAAGTAGTTTCAGTGTTAACGCCCAACTTTTTGCACTTTCCAATGGCAAAAGCCTTATTGGAAAACGGCTTTCATGTAATTTGTGAAAAGCCGATGACTACCACCTACGAAGAGGCAAAAATACTGTATGCAACTTTACAAAAAGCAAAAACAGTTTTCGCAGTAACATACACCTATACTGGCTATCCGATGGTGCGTCAAATGCGAGAAATGATTTTAAATGGAGAAATAGGAAAGGTTCAAAAAATAGACGCTCAGTATTATCAAGGATGGATCAATCCAATACTTCATGATAAGGAACAACGTGCTTCCACTTGGCGCTTAAATCCAGAAAAATCTGGAATTAGTTGCTGCATTGGCGATATTGGTACCCATTCTTTTAATATGTTAGAATATATTTCTGGAGTAAAGATTGAAAGTATTTTAGCTGATTTAAACCATGTCTATAATGACAACCCTATGGATGTAGACGGTACAATTTTATTACGTGCCTCTAAGAATGTAAAAGGTGTTATTTGTGCCAGTCAGATAGCCACTGGTGAAGAAAATAGTTTTGTTGTAAAAGTCTATGGTGAAAAAGCAGGTTTAAAATGGGAGCAAGAAAATCCGAATTACTTGTATTTAATGGAAGATGGAAAACCACTACAAGTTTTAAAACCAGGGCATGCATACAATAGTAAACTGTCTCTTGATGGTACAAAATTACCACCAGGACACCCAGAAGGTATTTTTGATTCTATGGGAAATATTTACAAAGGTATTGCAAAAGCAATCAACAAAGAACCTTATAATGCTGGAGAATTTCCAACAATAATAGACGGAATTAGAGGAATGGATTTTATAGAAAAAGCCGTGGCATCTCATAAAAATGGAAATATTTGGGTTGCTATTGATAAAAATTAATCAAATCTAAATTATTAATTTCCCACAATCTAAATATCCAATAAACTAACAATCTATATAATGAAAACAATAAAAGGACCTGCAGTATTTCTAGCGCAATTTATGGATGAAGTTGCACCTTTTAATACCTTAGATGGTTTGTGCAAATGGGCAAGCGGTTTGGGTTATAAAGGCATACAAATTCCTACTTTAGACAAAAGTATCATCGATTTAGATATTGCTGCAACCAGCCAAACATATTGCGATGATTTTAAAGGAAAAATAAATGCTTACGGCTTAGAGATCACAGAACTCTCTACACATATACAAGGACAATTAATAGCAGTACACCCAGCACATGACATTATGTTTGATGTTTTTGTACCGAAAGAATTAAAAGGAAAACCAAAACAAAGAACCGCTTGGGCAGCAGATCAAATGCAAAAAGCGGGCATTGTTAGTAGAAGATTGGGTTTAAATACACACGCTACATTTTCGGGTTCTTTACTTTGGCCAGTAATGCATCCGTGGCCACAGCAACCAAAAGGATTGGTGGAAATGGGCTTTAAAGAATTAGCAGACAGATGGCTGCCTATTTTAAATACTTTTGATGAAAATGGTGTAGATATTTGCTACGAAGTACATCCAGTAGAAGACATTCATGATGGTGATACTTTTGAACGTTTTTTAGAAGCTACTGGCAATCATAAACGTGTAAATATTTTATATGATCCTTCGCACTTTGTTTTGCAACAATTAGACTATATAAAATACATAGAACATTATCATCAATTTATAAAGGCATTTCATGTGAAGGATGCAGAATTTAATCCTACAGGTAAAAAAGGAATGTTCGGGGGTTATAACGATTGGAAAAATAGAGCGGGTCGCTACAGGTCTCTTGGAGATGGCCAAGTAGATTTTAAAACTGTCTTTTCTAAATTAACAGAATATGGTTGTGATGTTTGGGCTGTTTTAGAATGGGAATGTGTTGTTAAAAGTCCGGAGCAAGGTGCAAAAGAGGGTGTAGCTTTTATAAATAGACATATCATAGAAACTACAACAAAAAGATTTGATGATTTTGCCGGCGGTGCAGATGCAAATAAAAAAGAATTGAGAAGAATTTTAGGAATCTAAGTTGAAGTACTAATTGTTAATTAAAAGTTACGAATGTTTGCCATTCTATTACCTTAAAAATAAAAATATGAAAAATACACTACTCCTTTTTTGCCTATGCTCATGTTTATTTGCTTGTCAAAAAAATACAAAACAAAATAAATTAATACTTGTTGAAGAAATACAAGAGGAACCTACAAAACCAGCAGCAACAGAAATTTGGGAACCAAAACCAACCATTGTCTCAGTTTACGGTGCAAACAAAATTCCTTCGGATGCCATTGTACTTTTTGATGGTACTAATTTTAATGAATGGACTTCGTCCGCAGATTCTACCGCTGTAAAATGGATTTTAAATAGTGATAAAAGCATGACAGTTAAAGACAAAACTGGCGATATTCAAACTAAACGAAATTTTGGCTCTGTTCAACTTCATATTGAATGGCGTTCATCTAAAGAAATTAGAGCAAACGGACAAAATAGAAGCAATAGCGGTGTTTTCTTACAGAATAGATACGAAGTACAGATTTTAGATAACAATAATAATGATACGTATGTAAACGGACAAGTAGGATCTGTTTATAAGCAATCTATTCCTTTGGCAAAAGCATCTTCAAAAACTGGAAATTGGAATTCTTACGATATTATTTATCATGCACCAAAATTTGATATGAAAGGAAATGTTTCAAAACAAGCCACTATTACCGTATTGCACAATGGTGTTTTAATTCAAGATCATGTGACTATAAAAGGAACTACAGAATATATCGGTTGGCCTAAAAATAACACGCACGGAAAAGCGCCTATAAAATTGCAAGATCATGGAGATAATAGTGGAGTTAGTTATCGGAATATTTGGGTAAGAGAACTTTAACAAAAACGAACGACAGTTATTTGGTAGATTCTCTAGAGATAACTGTTGTTGGAATTACAACCGTCTTAGAAGGCTCTTTAATATTATTTTTATTATTTTGAATTTCTTGATGCAGTAACTTAAAAGCTGTTTGCCCAATTTCAAAACCTGGTTGATCTACTGTAGATAAATGGGGAGTGGTAATCTGTGATAAAAACCAATTACTAAAACCGATTACAGAAACTTGATTCGGAACGGCTACATTATGTTCTTTTAAAGCCTCCAATGCTCCTATTGCCATTAAATCTGTAACAGCAAAAATACCATCTACATCTTTATGACGCTCGCAAATTTTATTACCAACTATTTTTCCTGCGTTAAAAGAAAAGTCCTGCCCTTCAAAATCTATCGATTTATCATAGACAATCCCATTCTCTAAAAGTGCTTTTTTATAGCCTTTATGTCTGTCTATTGTTCCCTGAGATTTGAATTGGTTTCTAATAATTGCAATTTTCTTACAACCAGTATCTATTAAGTGTTGGGTAGCCATTTCTGCTGCCTTTACATCATCTATTACCACTTTATTACAATCTATAAGCTTAGATATTCTGTCATACAACACAAAAGGAACCCCTTGATTAATAACACCTTTAACGTGATTAAACTGAATAGTGTTGTCTGCAAGAGATAATAAAATTCCGTCTACATTTTTATCTAATAACAGTTCTAACTGCTTTATTTCACTCTTATAATCGTCTTTAGTTTGTGCAACAATTACAGAATACCCATACTTTTCTGCTGTTTCTGTAACACCACTAATAATAGTAGAAAAAAAATAATGCACTATTTCAGGCATTAAAAGTCCTATTATTTTAGATTCTTGACTTCGTAAGTTTTGAGCAAAAATATTAGGCTTGTAATTTAACTTATTGGCTAAATCTTGTACCTTCTTTCTAGTACTAGAACTAACATCTGTATAATTATTTAAGGCTTTGGAAACGGTAGATTTCGACATTCCTAAAATTTCAGAAATCTTAGTTAAACTAACTTTAGACATATACTTTAATTTATTTATAAATAATATTTAAGGTGAATATTACCACGTAAAAAGAAATTTACTACTAAATATTAGGCTATTTATTACTATAAAGAAAGCAATTTACGGTTTTTAAGAGACTTATTATATAAATAATTGAAATTTAACGAAACCGTTTTCGGTTGAAATTTTAACTATTTTTAACATAAATACAACTAATAGTAAATTAAAATATTATTATTGTTTTAGATTAAGAGTTAAATTATTTCATTATTTGTAAAAAAAGACTTCTTAACTACTCAATTAACAAAAACTAATTAATAACAATTATGAAAAGTAAAATTTTAAAAAATTTGTTACTTTCTTTCACTTTCCTTGTAGGAAGTGTAATGTATGCTCAAAAGGTAACAGGTACTGTTTCTGACGGTTCAGACGCATTACCAGGAGTTAGCATCCAGGTTAAGGGAAGCACTACCGGTACAGAAACTGATTTTGATGGAAATTATTCCATTAATGCAAATTCTGGAGATGTATTAGTCTTTAATTATTTAGGCTATAAGTCAGAAGAAAGAACTGTAGGTTCTGAAGCTGTAATTAATGTATCATTATTACAAGACGCTACCTCTTTAGATGAGATAGTAGTTGTAGGTTATGGTAATACAACTAAAAAGGAAGTTACTTCTGCTGTAACAACAGTAGGTGAAGAAGAATTTAACAAGGGTACAGTTAACAGCCCTTCTGGATTACTTCAAGGTAAGGTTGCTGGATTAAGTATCTATAATAAAGGTGGAAACCCAAATCAAGATGCAGTAATTAGATTAAGAGGTATTTCTACTGTTGGAGCGAACTCTTCTCCTTTAATTGTTATAGATGGTGTTATTGGAGCGTCACTAAACAACGTAGATCCAAGTGACATTCAAACATTAACAGTGTTAAAAGATGGTTCTGCTGCGGCAATTTATGGTTCTCGTGGTTCTAGTGGTGTGATTATTGTTACTACCAAAAGAGGTAAATCTGGAAGCACTCAAGTCTCTTACAGCGGTTCTGTAGCGCAAGCTGCTATTCAAAATACAATAGATGTAATGTCTGGTGATGAATTTGCTGCTGCTGGCGGTACAGATTTAGGCAGTAGAACAGATTGGTTAGAGCAAGTAACAAGAAAAGCGGTTACAAACGTGCACAACGTTGCAATTGCTGGTGGTTATGATAATACGAACTTCAGAGTTTCTGCTAACTTTAGAGATGCAGAAGGTATCTTGAAAAATTCTGGTTTTAATCAGTTTAACACAAGATTACAAGCAAGCACAAGAATTTTAAATGACAAACTAAAAATAGATTTTAATGCATCTTATACAAAAAGAGATTCAGAATTTGGATTTAATGAAGCTTTAAGATATGCTGTTTTATATAATCCAACAGCACCAATTTATGGAGTTGATTCACCATACCAATTTAACGCTGATCAATATGGGGGTTATTTTGAAACGCTAGGTTTATTTGATAGTTTTAATCCTGTTTCTCTTCAAAATCAGAACACAAACCAAGGATCTAGAAATGAATTCACGTATAGTACAAACTTTAAATATGACGTATCGGATAACTTTAAGTTAAATGCGATATATTCTCAACAAACATCTAAATATACAAATTCTGCATACTACAGAACTACTTCTTTGTTTAGAGGAAATGCTTCTAGCCCAACTCGTAAAGGTTTAGCTAGTAAAACTTCTGGAGATAATGAATTTAAATTATTTGAAATCTATGGAGATTATAACTTAGATCTTACAAGTAAAATTAATATGAAGTTTACAGGAGGATATTCTTGGCAACAAGAAAATAGCTCTAGCTACTTTTTAGAAGCAGGAGATTTTCCTAATGACAACTTAGCATATTTAGACGCTTTAGAATGGTCTCAAGACGTTGTAAACGCTGGTCAAATAAATATTAGTAGTGACCGTTCTCCAGACCAAAGAATTATTGCAATGTTTGGGCGATTGAACTTTACTTATGATGATGCTATCTTCTTAAATGCCTCCATTCGTAGAGAAGGTTCTACTAAATTAGGAGAAAACAACAAATGGGGTGTTTTCCCAGCAGTAGGATTAGGTGTTGATGCTAACAAGTATTTACAGTTTGAAGATGTAGAATTACTTAAAGTGCGTT
>JBLHIE010000054.1:0-11403 GCA_047614925.1 Arenicella sp. | reverse complement strand
TTGGTAAACACCGCAGTAAACAGCTCGATACTTAAATCCATTTGCGTTGCTTTTACATCTTTAGATTCTAAAAATCCTTTGATATATGCAGTAGCCGGATACGCAGTATTTAACTGTGTAAAAGGCGGAGTAATTAAAAGTGTGTTTATAGACATAAAAATAAATAAAGTGCGAAGATAAGATTACCTAATTGACTTTATATCTGAATTCTTAAAACTCTTTTAGAATTGTTAGTTGTTTCTAAAACACAAACGAGCTCAAGAAAAAAACGGATTTCCTTCAGCTAATTTTTGTAATTTAAATGTATTAGAGGAGAGAATTTACTCTTTAATCTGTAGTATTTTTAGATTCTAAAAACCCCTTACTCTTAAAGTTCAGTAGCTCAAGAAACTCTATTTCGTGACCGTAGTTTAGCAAATCAAAATCAAATGTAGCATCTTCTACATATCTAATAAACTCCTCTACCCGATGTTCTGGTATGCCAAAGTTTTCAACTAAAAAATTAGCGCCAAGATAGTATTTAATAGATTTAGAGGGTACTTCTGGTATTCCAGCTGCTTTTTTATCTTTCACTTCAGACCTAAAAAGCGGAATTAATAATTGATCTACAATATTCACAATATTTAAACCATGCACAACCGTTTGAGGAGCTGCTGCTGTGGTTATTGGGTTCACTGGGTTTCTAAGGTCTTCTTTAAGTTGGTATGCAGTTTCATTTTTTATTCCAAAATAAATAGCATCTAACTTCTGGTTAAAAGTATTTACCCTATTGAGGTCTGTACCTAGGTTGCCAGTCAACTTTTTAGATCTTACAACTACTTCGTCTAGCGTGTTAATTTCTTCAATTAAGAAAACATGTATTTTTTTCGACTCTAAAATAGTCTTATTCATACGAATATCAAGTTTTTGATATTCTAAAGCTCTAATTTCCAACACATCATTTAAAGACACGGCAATGGTAAATTCACCTTCTTCATTTGTAACCGCCCCCATTTTAGACAATGTGTTATAAATTGTGATGCCTTCGACATCTAACCCTTCCACAATAATTTTTCCACTAATATTTTCGCGCTTTATTTCTTGAGAAAAAGCGAAAGAACTCACACAAAATAAAAATAATAGCATTCGTTTTTTCATCATTTCATTTTTTAAGTAAAAATAAGGCATAAGTGGTCATTTTAAACTATAATAGTGATTTCTTTTTAGTGATAATTAGTAAAAAAGTCAGCAAAAAAGATGCCACACAATAGAGCGTTCTATCATATCGATGCAACATTATGACAACAATAATAAAGAGCAAGCATGTTTTAACCAGTTTTTAAAGCAACAGATATAAAAGTAACTTAAATAATAAATTTCAAGGAAATACCAAATGCTTTTAAGAAAATACGCAGATCTAGATGAAGTCGTTTGAATTCCATTTGGACAAGTAAAAACCAAACTAAAAATTTATAAATGATATTGAAGGCTGCTAGATTATTTCAATTGCAATCCCAAGAAACAACTACAACACTCCCATCATACCTTCTTTTACAATGGCAATATTTCTTTCTTTATTTGAATTTGTGCTTTTCTCTTGGTCTTTAATAATAGTTCTCAATAAATTTAATGCCACCTTATCAAAACTAAATTTTTTGTACTGATTTCCTTTCACAACGATGTCTTCTACTAAGTTTTGGACGGCTTCCATATTATTACTTTTAGAAATCATAGAAAATGCTTTTTCATACAATACCTTGGTTGCACCTTTTCCTGATAAATACATTCCAGAAATTACACTTTTTGCAATAAATGACAATTCTGAGACATCATTAGATTCAATAAAAATTTTTGTCAACGGTGTGGCTAATATTTTACGTATTTCATCGGGTAATTCTTTCGACTTTTTCAGCGCTAAACCCTTGTCTATATAGTACAAGGCAACCAAAGATTTTCCAACGACAGCGTACGATTGACTATTTAGTCCCTTCAAAAATATTTCTTTTAATTCTGGGTCTATTAATTTCCCCAAAGTTTCAATTGCACTAGCTTGTACCAATGTTTTTACACCTGAATTAGCCATTTGCATAATCTTATTAATGACATCTTTTTTAGAAAATTTATTAATTAAATCGATGTTTTCTAAAGCTAAAATTCTTATTTTAAAAGAAGTATCATTCAAAGCATTTTCAACGGCATTAAATGCATCTTTGTCATCTTGTTTTTTAACAACTTCTAACAATGCTTCTTTTCTGTGGGCATACTGTTTTGCGTTTTTTAGTTGAAAAATATAATCACTTAAGACCTTGTTCTCATTAATCTCACACAATAAAACACCATCTGAATTTACCTGAATAAATGTTGGTTGCACTTTAAAATCAAAGGTAAAAGAAGCATCATTATTTTCCACAAAAACAGTTTCTCGTCGTATTTTGTTTCCTTCAAAAATATCTAAGGTTAATGGAAAATTAAACGTTTCTGCTTGTAATTGTTGAATATTTATGGTGACTGTTTTTCTTAACTTATTATAGTCATAAGAAATATCAATTTTTGGGTGATTTGCACCAAAATACCATTGGTTAAAAAACCAGTTCAAATCTTTGCCTGTCACTTTTTCAAAAACCAAACGCAATTGATGTACTTCTGCAGCTTTGTATTTGTATTGGTTTAAATAAGTTTTAAGGCTCGTAAAGAAAGCTTCATCACCAACATAATTACACAACATATGTAAAATAGCGCCTCCCTTGTTATAACTCACCAAATCGAACATGTCTTCTTTGTCCAGATACTCAAAGCGAACTAATTTTTTATCTGCTTCTTGTCCGTCTAAATAAAGCTGCACATTTTCATGCATGTGCATTTCTGCTGCTTCTTTTCCGTATTTATAGTCTTGCCATAAATACTCGCTATAATTAGCAAAAGACTCATTTAACGTTAGATTAGACCAGCTTTCTGAAGTAACTAAATCTCCAAACCAATGATGAAAGAGTTCGTGTGCAATGGTGTTTTCGTGTTTGTTTTCGTCTATTAATTGCCCTGTAGTTTGGTATGCTTGCTCTCCGTGAACTACTGCTGTAGTGTTTTCCATAGCACCAGAAACATAATCTCTTACAACTATCTGACTGTATTTATTCCAAGGAAATTCAACGCCCAATTTGTCAGAAAAAAATTGCATCATTTCTGGTGTATTGCCAAAAATATCTTTTGCATACTTCGCATATTCTTTTTCTACATAATAATCTACCGCAATGTCTTTATAACGATCTTTGATTACTTCAAACTCGCCAACACCCAAAAACACCAAATATGGAGCGTGCTTTTGAGTCATTTTCCAATAGTCTGTTCTATTTTCTTTTTCTTTAGTTTGACTAATTAATTCACCATTAGAAAGTGTCACATATTTATTAGGTACCGTAATATAAATTTCTTGTGTCGTTTTTTGATTGGGTGCATCTATGGTAGGAAACCAACAGCTACTTCCTTCGGTTTCACCTTGTGTCCAGATTTGTGTTGGTTTGTTTTTATCTTTGCCATCTGCATTTATAAAATACAACCCTTTAGCGCCTGTAATTGCAGCGCTTCCTTGTTCTTTTACTTTCTCTGGTCTTGCGGTGTATTTAATGTACACCACAAACTCTTCTTCTTTGGTGTATTTTCTTGGCAGTTTAATTGTTATTTTATGGGTGTCGTAATCATACTCTAAAGCAGTTCCGTTTAAAGAGAGCTCATGAATTAACATTGATTTTGCATCTAAAACAAAAGTATTCGTTGCATAAAAATAAGGTTTTGCGGTAATCCATGCTTCCCCATTTAATTGCTTTTTTTCGAAATTAAAATCGACTTTTAACTTCGTGTGAATTAAAGTGTGTGTTTTTTCTCTTTCTGCTTGATATATCGAATTATTCTGAGCAAAATTGACGGGTGTAACTGCTACAAAAATAAATAAGAACCAATTTTTAAGTTTCATAAATACTATTTTCTTCTATTATTCAAAAATACTAATTACGAAGATACAATATGTTAATGAGCAGTTAAAATCAAAAAGTACTCAAAAGAGCATGAAAAAGCCCTAGCTTCAAAAGAAATTAGGGCTTTATATATGATAAAAGTGACGCCTTTATTTATTAAACATTTTAGAAAATTGTTTCAACGCAGCATTGTCCCCGTCAAAATCCATACTATTTAATGTTTTAATAATTTTTGCAGGATTCATATTTTCCCCTAACAATCTCGCCACACCTACTCCGGCAGTGTCGCCATAGCCAAAGGCAATAACTTCATCTACAGAAGCTGTATTTCCTGAATAATAGATACGTACATGCATCCCTTTTGCCTTCATAGACATGAGGCTTTTGTAGCTGTTATTATCCTTAAAAATATTTGTAAGCTTTCCTTTTTCAACCTCATAAACTGCAGTATTCTTGGCTGTTTTAGGTAGAAACACGAAATTTATTTTTTTTATACTTTTAATCGTTTCTTTTATGTCTTCCGAAACATCGGCTTTTGCAGAAAGCACAGAACTTACTGGTAAGTCTCCCGTGTAGAAGTCCTCTTTACCACTAGCATCTACTAAATAGCTTTGTAAAGACTGCTCTTTTTTACAGGAACTGACAAATAACACTAATAAAACGAGAGAAAATAAAGTTACATTTTTTTTCATAGGTTTTGTTTTAGGAAAGTAAAGCTGGGCATTAAAATGCCCAGCTTTACCCATAATATTACTTATTTTTTTTAGTAAAGGTATCGGCTAAAGCAGACATTTTATTAATATCTATGCTTCCCGTTAAAGAAACAATCATAGATTCAGAAATTCCTTTTGTTTGTTTATCAATTCCTTTAATAAACATTAATACTTCGCTTACGTAATCTTTATTCTCAGTAGACTTCACATAGATTTTTATTCTAGAATCATCTTCTTTAATACGCATTAACTCTGTT
This sequence comes from Arenicella sp., assembly GCA_047614925.1. Lineage (GTDB taxonomy): Bacteria > Bacteroidota > Bacteroidia > Flavobacteriales > Flavobacteriaceae > Polaribacter. The sequence continues at coordinate 6,486 of JBLHIE010000054.1, read as the reverse complement.
AAATTGTGTTTTTTAATAGCGCTATTTGCCATCGTTTCCATTTTATCTGCAATGATCGCGTCATCCGTAGAAAACACTTTTAAGCTTTTTAAATCTTTAATCATTGTAAAGATTTGCATTGCTTCATTATCCTTTGTTTTTTCAGGACTAAATTTTGATAAAAGCTCAAACATGTCTTTATTTACAACGACCATGTCTACGCCATCCATGTCTTCTAAAGAATCGAACAAAGATTGTGCATTTGTTACCATTGGAGCAACTATTAACGCTATTAAAAGGATTATTTTTTTCATAATTTCTGTATTTACTTGGTTTTACAACTTCTTTACTTGGTTTATTTTAATATTTTATTGACACTGTTTTCATACCTGTACAAATTGGCCACGGCTTGTTCTCCCTTTTTTAAGTTTGTAGACAACAACTCTAACCCTTTGCTTACTTGAGCATAAATTCTTTGCGCTTCTTTTCTTTGCACATTTTTATCATATTGATGCTTGCCCAAAAATATGCTAAATAATACCGCTACAGATGCTGCTACAGACAACCATTTTAAGTTTCTCTTTTTATATTTTTTAGGCTCTAAGCTTATGGTTTTTGTAAACGTTTCTTCTCTTGCAGTGGCAAAATAATTAAATAGATACGCATACTCTTGCAAGTGTTTTGCTACATTACCTCCTGTAAAATAGTTTTTCAAGGTTGCTTCTTCTTGTAAAGTAGTTGTTGCATCTAAATATTTTTCTACTAATTTCTCTATGTTAGCTAACTCCATAGTTGTGTTTTTTAGTTAATTCTTCTCTTATTGTTTTTCGTGCTCTAGACAACGCTACTCTCACTGCTGTTGGCTTCATATCTACCATTTTACAGATTTCTTCAAAATCATATTGTTCAATATCTCTTAACTGAATAATAATTTTTTGTTGTTCAGGTAACTTTTCAATCAATAAATGTACTTGGTTTACACTATCTCGATATTCAAGCTTCTTATCTAAAGACGTTTCTTTCTCTTTATAATTACTGTGTACTAAGGTTAAATTATTTGCTTGCTTAGATTTTAATCTGTCATAGCAGTAATTTTTTGTCATGGTCATCGCAAATGCTTCCACGTTATTGTAGTCGGCTAATTTTTCTTTGCTTTTCCAGAGCTTAAATAATAATTCTTGAGTAGCATCTTCAGCTTCTTCAGTAGAAACTAACAATCTTTTTGCTAATCTAAAGACCTTATCCTTAAACGGTAAAACAACTTTTAAAAAGTCTGACTGGTTCATTAGAATTAATTTACGTTGTATTCCTGTTAATTTTCACGAGTATAATACTAGGTTTACATCTTTACGACGTTTATCAATTTATTTTGTTACACAAGTGCCTAAAAATAATACTAATTCTCTTTATATTGCGTTAGGTTTACAAAACTATTCATATAATTTTAAATGAAGAAACTCCTAAATGTAACGTACTTCTTGCTAATTACTATTTTATTTTCGCAATGTTCTAATGAATACCAATTGCCTGATAATTTGGTGATAAAAGATTTTGTTTGGAAAGGATTAAACGCCTATTACCTTTACCAAGACGAAATTGCAGACCTTTCTGACAGGCGTTTCAGTTCAGATCTAGAATTAAACACTTATCTCAGTAGTTTTTCAGATTACAACTCATTATTTAATAGCTTGTTAATTCCTTTGGATGTTAAATCCTCTTTGTCAGAAGATTATAATAACCTAGATTTTTCAGCACCAAGAAATGGCTTTATAAACGGACTAGAGTTTGGCGTATTTAAAGAACAAGACTCAGATACCGTTATTGCTTATGCTTTAGAGGTGCTGCCACTTTCTTACGCTACCACACAAACAATTTCTAGAGGTGATTATTTTTATGCGGTTGTAAATCAAGAGAATGACACGATATATTTACTTGAAGAGAACTATGAAGATGTTCTTATAAACTATGGTCAAGATACTTTACAACTAGTGAAGTCTAATTATGATGGCCTAAATTTAACCAAAAGCACCCAAACCGTAAAACTTGTAAAGGAAAATTACACCTATCCAAAAGTCAATTTAGAGAAAGTCTTTTCTATTGGCGCAAAGAATATAGGATATTTAATGTACCACAACGACTTTTCTGAAAACTCAATAAATAGTTTAAATGAAACATTTTTAAGTTTTAAAAATCGGGCTATTAGTGAGCTCGTTTTAGATTTAAGATACAATATTGGTGGTGGTAGTAATACCAAAAGTGTTGCCAATTTGGCAAGTATGATTACCGGGCAATTTTCAAATGAAGTTTTTATAAAAGAACAATGGAATTCGAAAGCACAGACTTGGTTTGAATCGAATCAGCCAGATTCTTTAGTAACAAGGTTTCCAATTAGATTAAATACCAACACCCCTTTTAATAGTTTAAACTTAACAGCTGTATATATTGTTTTAAACGGAAATAATTACACAAGTTCTTCTGCAATAGAATTATTGATAAATAGTTTAAAGCCCTATATAACAGTGCACATTATAGGTGAAAATACAGTAGGTAATAATACGGGTACAATTACATTATTCAACTCCAATGATTATAATTTTCCTTTGAGAAATGAAATACATACTGTGGCTTTGCAACCCATTGTGTTAAATTTTTTAAATAAAAACGACCAAACCTACGATGCAGGATTTATACCAGACATTTTACTTTGTTCCAATGAGAATGTTTTAGAGTTAGGAGTTCTCGGAGAGCGAACAGACCCGCTATTAAACAGGGTTTTAGAATATGTAACTTCTGGAAATACAGGAATAAATACAATGTGCAACCCTAATGAATATATCTTTTTGTATCATTCGATAAATAATCAAAGATTGCCAGATAATGGCGTATTTTTAGAACAAAATTTACCCAACACCAATTAATATGAAAAAATATATTTTAGTCAGTTTATGTTCTCTTTTACTTTTAACGATTTCTTGTAGTAAGCAAGATGAAAATGGTTTAACTGAAGAATTTTCGGTGACTATTGATGATGAGATCAATCATTTTATTTGGAAGGGTCTAAACCTTTATTATTTGTGGCAAGAGGATGTGCCTACATTGGCAGATACCAAATTTGCAAATTTAGGAGAATTGTATACGTTTTTTAGAGCGCGCACGTCACCAGATGACACATTTAATAGTTTGTTGCATCAGCCCGGCACTTTAGACCGTTTTTCTTGGATTGTTGATGATTATGTAGCTTTAGAAAATTCTTTTCAAGGAATAAATTTAAATACAGGAATGGAATTTGGGTTGGTAAGATACGGGAACAGTGCTATAAATATCTATGGCTACGTGCGCTATGTACTGCCCAATTCTAGTGCTGCTGGATCTGGAATTACTAGAGGTATGTATTTCAATACTGCCAACGGAACACAATTGACAGATACTAACTTTAGAGGGTTGCTATTTAGCGATGCCACTGCTCTTTCCATTGGAATGGCAGATTTTAATGCTGGAAATCCAACTTCAAACAACACGACAATTTCTTTAACGAAGACAGAAATTCAAGAAAATCCAATTGCTATTTCTAAGATTATTGAGGACGGATCTAAGAAAATTGGCTATTTACTTTACAATCAATTTTCAAGCTCTTATGATCAAAGTTTAAACGCCGCTTTTAATACTTTTAAAACGGGTGCTATAGATGATTTAATTATCGATTTAAGATACAATCCCGGTGGCTCTACAAGAACTGCTAGTTATTTAGGGAGCATGATTACAGGGCAGTTTCCAGAAGAAATCTATTCTAAAGAAGTTTGGAATAGTAAAATAACAAACGCTTTTTCTATTGATAATTTTATCAATATTTTTCCCACAAGAATTACAAAAACAGACGACAATAACAATATCGTGGTAAATGAAGCTATTAATAGTTTAAACTTACAGAGAATCTACTTTATAGTTACAGGAGGCTCTGCTTCTGCTTCTGAATTAGTAATGAACGCTTTAAATGCGCATATAGACGTAAAATTAGTGGGTTCAGCAACTGTAGGAAAGCAAGTAGGCTCTATTACTTTATATGATTCAGATAACCTGCAAAGAACAGGAGGTAATTTAAACTCAGACCATACCTATGCCATGCAACCTTTGGTATTAGAAATAAAAAACAAAAATGATCAGAATTATCCGAACGGAATTGTTCCTGGAGAAAATTTTACAGGAATTAAATTCCCGGAAAATATTGGGAATTTAGGTGTTCTTGGCGAGCGTTCAGACCCGATGTTAGACAGAACTTTAACCTATATTTCTACGGGAGCAAAAACATTTAACAGGAAAGACAGTTTTGTGAAAACAATATTAATTTCTAATTCCAAACTAGGCACACTTGCCGGGAATAATATGTATTCTGAAATTAAATAACGCATCCTATTACCGCCTATAAAAAAATCCAGCAACTGCTGGCTTTTTTATATTTTAAAAGTTTATATTTTTTGTATCAATAATAGACTCTTCCATTTCTTTATCTGTCAGCATATCGGGTCTAAATTCACTCATTATTTTTTCATTTTTAGATTTGGCATACATAAAACCAGATTGCCACCATTTTTTCATTAATTTTTTATCAAAAACCAAAGAGTTTGTGGTTAATACAGTGGGTGTGTAATATAAATTTAGTTTGATGTTTTTATGAGAAGCTGCTAGTTTTCCTATGGTAATGTTATGCCGTTCTACATGTGTTAGCATAAAATCAAATACATCAAATAATAAAGAAAAAGGATTGGTGGACGGCAATCTATTGATTTGGGTAACTTCTGTTTCTAGAATTATGGCATCAATTTCTGTTGCACCCCTTATAATAGCTTCTCTAATAGGTACCAAAGAACCAAAACCTCCGTCTGCATATTGTTGTCCGTTTTTTTCTAACAAACTCATAAATGGCACATAGTTGCAAGAACCCCAAATCCAATCACAAAAATCTTCATACGTACAATCGTTTATAGATTTATACTCTATTTGATTTGCTGATAAGTTAGAAACGGTAACCACTACCTCTTTATGCGCTGCCTTAATTTGTTCATACATTTCCCTGGTAACCTTCTTCTTAATTAAAGATCGTAAGTTTTTGCTTTCTCCAAATGTTTTTCTCCCATTAAAAAAGTTCCAAAATGTATTTAAATGATTGATGCTGATGACTTTTTCCCCTGCAATTTTTCTAATTTTAAAAGGATTGTTACTAAAAATAGTTTTTTGATTTACATTGGTATACAATTCTTTTAATTCGTCTAACATGCCTAATGACAGGTGAGAAACCATTAAACTACCAGTAGATGTTCCTAAAAACAAATCGTACTTTTTCTTTTTATTTTGCATCAGGTATTCTGCAACACCACCCGCAAATGCGCCTTTGCTTCCACCCCCAGAAATTACCAATGCTTTCTTCATTATTTATTATGATTTGTTTACTTTAGTGGGATAAAAATATTAAAAATGAACAGAATATTCACATTTATTTTTACATTAATTTTTTTATTGGGATGCACAAAAGCATATCAAACAAGAAGAATAGAAAAAGTGACTATTGATACCTTTAAAATAGACAGTTCTAGTATTAGAGCAATACAAGTAACTGCCCGAAATAGTGTTTCTTACGCCGGCTCTAATGGCGCAATTGGCTTCACAACAAATAATGGCAAGAGTTGGCATACTTTGCATATTAGTTATCAAGATACCATCATTCCTAGTTTTAGAAGTTTCGCTTTTAATGGCACTGATTATTTTGCGTTATCTATCGGAAATCCTGCTTTATTATACAAAATATCTAATGGGGAGGCAACTCTAAAATATGTAGAAAAAGATCCTAAAGTTTTCTATGATGCACTTACTTTTTTTGAAGACAACCTGCATGGAATTGCGGTTGGAGATCCAACAGAAAACTGTGCCTCCATCCTTGTAACATCTGATGGCGGTGAAACTTGGAATAAAGTTTCGTGTAAAAATTTACCGAAAATTATTGAGGGTGAAGCTTTTTTCGCAGCAAGTAATACCAATATAAAAACAATAGGAAGCACGGTATGGATTGGTTCTGGTGGCAACAAAGCAAGAATCTTAAAGTCTACAAATTACGGTGAAACTTGGCAGGTTTTTGAAACGCCTATCATTCAAGGAAACGGCCCTCAAGGAATTTATTCTATTGATTTTTATGATAAAAATAACGGAATTATAATTGGTGGAGATTATTCTGAACCTCAAGAGAATACCGCAAATAAAGCCATTACTTCAGATGGTGGTAAAACATGGACTCTAATTGCAGACAAACAAAACCCGAATTATAAAAGTTGCTTGCAATATGTACCAAATACCAGCGGAAAAGAAATTTTTGCTGTGGGTAAAACAGGCGTTTCATTTTCTAATAATGGCGGAGCAACTTGGAAAGAAGTGTCTAAAGATGCCTATTATACAATTCAGTTTATAGATAAAAATACTGCTTGGTTAGGTGGAGACCAAAAAATAGGCAAATTGGAGTTG
>JBLHIE010000053.1:0-11419 GCA_047614925.1 Arenicella sp. | reverse complement strand
TGTCTTGGGGTTACGGAATTTCTGTTACGCCAATGCAAACTTTAATGTTTTATAATGCGGTTGCAAATAACGGAGTTATGGTAAAACCTCGCTTTATTAAAGAATTGAGAAGACAAGATAAGACGGAAAAGGTTTTTGAAACAGTAGTTGTAAATCCGAAAATTGCATCAGATGTAACGTTGCGTAAAATTAGAAAAGTATTGGAAAATGTAGTTGTAAAAGGAACTGCAAGTAATATCTATTCTTCAAATTTTTCTATGGCAGGAAAAACAGGAACTGCAAAAAAATACCTTCCTAAACATAAAGATGAGAATGGAAATACCGTGGCTGCAGGATATTCTAACAAGCATTATGTAGCTTCATTTGCAGGTTTCTTTCCTTCAGAGAACCCTAAATATTCTTGTATCGTGATCATTCATGACCCGAAAAAAGAGAAAGGATATTATGGAGCAACCGTTGCCGGGCCTGTTTTTAAAGAAATCGCTCAGAAAATTTATACCACAACTCCAGTAGACAATCAATCTGTAGAAGACAAAGTAAACTTTGAAGAGATTGAAAGGCAATACTTAGAGTACGATACCTTATTGGGTAAAAGCTATACTGAAATTCCAGATGTTAAAGGAATGCCTGGTATGGATGCCATGTCACTATTAGAAAATATTGGTTTAAAAGTAAAAATTTCTGGAGTTGGTAAAGTAGAACACCAATCCTTAGAAAAAGGAGAGAAATTAATAAAAGGAAATACAATCACCTTAAAATTATCATAGGTTGAAATATTTAAAAGACATATTATACACTGTTGCAATTACCAAAGTTTTTGGTAGTACAAATGTTGTTGTAAAAAATCTTGTTTTTGATTCTAGAAAAATTGTAAATAACGACGTTTTTATTGCTCAAAAAGGGGGTTCTGTAGATGGTCATTTATACATAGAGAAAGCAATCCATCTTGGTGCGATTGTAATTATTTGTGAAGATTTTCCTGAAGCACAAAAAGAAGGCATTACCTATGTTCAGGTTGTAAATGCAAATGCTGCTTTGGCAATTATGGCTTCAAATTTTTACGACAACCCTTCATCTAAAATGCCTTTGGTGGGTGTAACAGGCACCAATGGTAAAACTACAATTGCATCACTTTTATATCAATTGTTTAAAAAAGCTGGATATAAAGTTGGGTTGTTGTCTACAGTTAAAATTTTAGTAGATGAGGTTGCATATAAAGCCACACATACAACGCCAGATTCTGTAACGATTAATTCTTATTTAGATAAAATGGTTGCCGCAGGCGTAGACTTCTGTTTTATGGAAGTTAGTTCTCACGGTATTCACCAAAAAAGAACCGAAGGGTTAACTTTTGCTGGTGGTATTTTCACAAACCTTTCTCATGACCATTTAGATTATCACGAAACCTTTGCAGAATACAGAAACGTTAAAAAGATATTCTTTGATGGCTTGCCAAAAACGGCATTTGCATTGACGAATATAGACGATAAAAATGGCAACTTTATGTTGCAAAATACCAAGGCAAAAAAGAAAACATATGCCTTACAAACGGTGGCAGATTTTAAGGTGAAGATTTTAGAAAAACAACTTTCTGGAACTTTAATAACGGTAGACGGTACTGAGGTTTGGACAAAATTAATTGGTGTTTTTAATATCTACAATCTTACTGCGATTATTGCAACTGCAAAGTTATTAGGTTTAGAGAAATTAGAAACGCTTACCATTATTAGCGAATTAGAAAGCGTGAGTGGTCGTTTTGAGTATGTAGTTTCACAGGGCGGAATTACAGCAATTATAGATTATGCACATACGCCAGACGCATTAAAAAATGTATTAGAGACTATTAATGATATTAGAACGGGTACTGAAAAAGTAATTACCGTTGTGGGTTGTGGTGGCGATAGAGATAAGACAAAAAGGCCAAAAATGGCACATATTGCTTCTCAGTTAAGCAGTCAGGTAATCTTTACATCAGACAATCCTAGAACAGAAAATCCGCAAACTATTTTAGATGAAATAGAAGCAGGAGTTTCTCCAGAAAACTATAGAAAAACATTGACAGTTTTAGACAGAAGACAAGCAATTAAGACAGCTTGTAAACTTTCTGAAGCAGGAGATATTATACTGATTGCAGGAAAAGGCCATGAAGATTATCAAGAAATAAATGGCGTTCGTACTCATTTTGATGATTTAGAAGAAGTGAAAAATTGTTTTAACCAATTAAAAAATTAGTAAGAATGCTGTATTATTTATTCGAATATTTAGAAAGTCAGTTTAGTTTCCCAGGAGCTAGTGTGTTTCAATTTATCACATTTAGAGCTGCAGCAGCTTTTATTTTATCATTATTGATTTCTGCAATTTATGGTAAGAGAATCATTCAGTTTTTGCAAAAACAACAAGTTGGCGAGTCTATTAGAGATTTAGGTTTAGCGGGGCAAATTCAAAAAGCAGGTACACCAACAATGGGTGGAATCATTATTATTCTAGCAACGTTAATTCCGGTTTTTTTATTAGCCAAGCTAAATAATATTTATGTAATTATTTTAATAATTACTACTGTTTGGATGGGGTTAATCGGTTTTTTAGACGATTATATTAAGGTATTTAAAAAAGATAAAGCGGGTTTAAAAGGGAAGTTTAAAATTCTTGGGCAAGTTGGTTTAGGAATTATTGTTGGTTCTATGCTCTATTTTCATGAAGATGTAACTATGAAAGAGCAATTGCCCGTCGTGGAACAAATTGTGCAAGATAACGGCAGAACCATCGTTTTTGGAAATGCTCACAAATCTACTAAAACAACCGTTCCGTTTTTAAAAGACAACGAGTTAGATTATACAAAAGCTTTGAGTTTTTTAGGGGAAGGTTACGAAAAGTATGGTTGGATTGTTTTCATCTTTATTGTTGTTTTTATAGTTACAGGAATTTCTAACGGTGCAAACCTAACTGACGGAATCGATGGTTTGGCAGCGGGTTCATCCGCCATTATTGTCATTACACTGGCAGTTTTTGCCTGGGTTTCAGGAAACATCATTTTCGCAGATTATTTAGACGTCATGTACATTCCTAATTCTGGAGAAATGACCGTTTTTATTCTTGCGTTCGCAGGAGCATTAATTGGGTTTTTATGGTACAATACCTATCCTGCGGAAGTTTTTATGGGCGATACTGGAAGCTTAACGATTGGTGGAATTATCGCAGTAATTGCGATTGCAATTCGTAAGGAGTTATTGTTGCCAATTTTAGCAGGAATTTTTGTGATAGAAAATATGTCTGTAATTCTACAGGTTTTCTGGTTTAAGTTTACTAAAAAGAAGTTTGGTGCAGGAAGAAGAATTTTTAGAATGGCGCCATTGCATCATCATTATCAAAAATTAAGCTATCACGAAAGTAAAATTGTAGTCCGTTTTTGGATTATTGGAATTCTTTTGGCAGTATTCACAATTGTGACTTTAAAATTAAGATAACGTGAAAAGGTTGGCAATACTTGGCGGAGGAGAAAGTGGTGTTGGTGCAGCTATTTTAGGCAAACAAAAAGGATATGAAGTCTTTGTTTCTGACAAAGGTGAAATTTCTAAAAAGTATATAAAAGTTCTTTTAAATAACGGAATTGAATTTGAGGAAAAAAAGCATACAGAGCGCATTATTTTAAATGCAACTCTTGTGGTAAAAAGTCCTGGAATTCCAGATACAGTTCCTTTGGTTTTAAAGTTGAAAGAAAACGGAATACCCGTAATTTCTGAGATCGAATTTGCATCTAAATATACAGAAGCAATCATTGTTGGCATTACGGGGTCAAACGGAAAAACAACCACTACGTTGTTGTTGCACCATATTTTAAAGTGTGCGAATTTAAATGTAGGTGTTGCTGGAAATATTGGTGACAGTTTTGCGCAACAAGTTGCGGAAGAAGCACACGACAGTTATGTATTAGAACTGAGTAGTTTTCAGTTAGATGGTATTGCGAACTTTAACAGTCATATTGCCATTCTAACCAATATAACGCCAGATCATTTAGATAGATATGAATATGATTTTGAGAAATACATTGCTTCGAAATTTAAGATTACAAAGAACCAAAAAGAAACTGACTATTTAATTTATGATGCAGATGATGAAGCCATTTGTAATTGGTTAAAAAAGAATAAGACACGTGCAAAATTAGTGCCGTTTTCATTAGAAAAAGAATTAGAATACGGTGCGTTTTTAAAAAATAAGACAATAACAATCAATATAAATAAAGAAACCTTTAAGATGCCTATATCCACTTTAACCGTAAAAGGAAAACACAACGTAAAGAACGCAATGGCTGCAACGATGGCAGCACAATTATTAAAAGTTAGAAAAGAGGCTATAAAAGAAAGCTTAGAAAGCTTTGAAGGTGCAGAGCATCGTTTAGAAAATGTTGCAAAAATATATGGCGTAGAATATATTAATGATTCTAAAGCTACCAATGTAAATGCAACTTTCTATGCTTTAGAGTGCATGGACAAACAAACTGTTTGGATTGTTGGTGGTGTTGATAAAGGGAATGATTACAATGATTTGTTGCCTTTGGTAAGAGAAAAAGTAAAAGCAATTGTTTGTTTAGGCCTGGACAATGAAAAAATAAAAAACATGTTTGGCAACGTGGTAGATATTATCGTAGAAACTGCAGGCGCAGAAGAAGCTGTTAAAGTTGCGCATAAATTATCGGAAAAAGGAGATGCTGTTTTGTTGTCACCAGCGTGTGCAAGTTTCGATTTATTTGAAAATTACGAAGACAGAGGTCGTCAATTTAAAGCAGCTGTAAGAAGTCTTTAAGTTGTTTCATTGTGTAATTGTTTTATCAAGAGTAAATGAATAACTGAAACGTCAAAAAATCTATTAAACTGAAAATGAAAACCATTTTTCAACATATAAAAGGAGACAAAACCATATGGGCAATCGTTGCCGCTTTGGCTATATTCTCATTTATGCCAGTGTACAGTGCAAGCACAAACTTGGTGTATGTTGTAGGTTCTGGATCTACATTTGGTTATTTAGTGAAGCACATGGTTTTATTAATTATGGGTTTTGCAATTATTTATGGTGTGCATAAAATACCGTACCGCTATTTCTCTGGAGGTTCTGTTTTAATGCTGCCAATTGTAATTATTTTATTGGTTTTTACGTTGGCTCAAGGAGCTACAATTGGAGGTGCAAATGCAAGTAGGTGGATTCGCATACCCTTTGTAGGTATTGGTTTTCAAACATCTACTTTAGCTGGTTTGGTTTTAATGGTTTTTGTAGCAAGATATTTAGCTAGAAATAAAGAGAAAGAAATTAAATTTAAAGAAAGTTTGGTGCAATTATGGTTGCCAGTGAGCTTGGTTTTAGTTCTAATTTTACCTGCAAATTTCTCTACAACCGCTATTATTTTCTTAATGATTTTAGTGATTGTTTTTATTGGTGGTTATCCAATAAAATATATTTGTTTTGTTATCGGTGCAGGAATTTTAGCACTTACCTTTTTTATACTAATCGCAAAAGTATTTCCAGATGCCATGCCAAACAGAGTACAAACTTGGCAAAGTAGGATAGAAAGTTTTTCTAGTGAAGGAGGTAAAGAAGCGTATCAAGTAGAAAAAGCAAAAATAGCCATTGCAACTGGCGGGTCTTTAGGAGTTGGCCCAGGTAAAAGTGTACAGAAGAATTTTTTACCACAATCGTCGTCAGATTTTATTTATGCAATTATAGTCGAAGAATTTGGGCTTTTTGGCGCAATTTCAATAGTGTTTATTTATTTTTTACTCCTCTTTAGAATCTTTGTTGTTTTAAAGAAAACGGTTACAATTTTTGGCACATTATTAGTAGTAAGTGTTGGTTTGCCAATTGTTTTTCAGGCAACCATAAACATGGCGGTTGCTACCAATTTATTTCCAGTAACGGGTCAAACATTGCCGCTTATTAGTAGCGGAGGTACTTCTGTTTGGATGACGTGTTTTGCGCTTGGTATGATTTTAAGTGTAAGCGCATCGAAGCAAGAAACGGAAGAAGATATTTTAGATGATAATCCTTTAGACATACTGCATGAAACAGTCGATTAATATATTAATTTCTGGTGGTGGAACAGGCGGACATATCTACCCTGCAATTGCAATAGCAAATGAGATAAAGCTGCGTTATCCCGATGCAAACATGCTATTTGTGGGTGCAAAGAATAAGATGGAGATGGAGAAAGTACCACAAGCAGGATATGAAATTAAAGGATTGTGGATTGCTGGTATTCAGAGAAAATTGACGCTAGACAACCTATCATTCCCTTTTAAATTGATGCACAGTTTATGGAGTGCTTCAAAAATTATTAAAAAATTTAAACCAGTTATTGCTATTGGTACTGGTGGTTTCGCAAGCGGGCCGACCTTAATGATGGCAGGTAGAAAAGGAATACCAACATTAATACAAGAACAGAATTCTTACCCCGGAATTACAAATAAATTATTAAGTAAGAAGGCAAAAAAAATCTGTGTTGCTTATGATCATTTAGAACGTTTTTTTCCTTTGGATAAGATTATAAAAACAGGAAACCCGGTGCGCCAAGACTTGTTGTCTGTCCACTTAAAAAGAGAAGAAGGAAAGGCTTTTTTTAAGTTAGACAATGCTAAGAAAACCATTTTGGTTTTAGGTGGAAGTTTGGGGGCAAGAAAAATAAATCAGTTGGTAGCAGCTCATTTAGATTTTTTTAAAAATCAAGAGGTACAAGTTATCTGGCAGTGTGGTAAATTTTATTTTGAGGAGTACAAAAAACACAATGAATTAGAGCACCTTCAAGTGCATCAATTTATAAACCATATGGATTTCGCATATGCTGCTGCAGATATCATCATCTCTCGAGCTGGCGCAAGTTCGGTATCTGAATTGTGTATTGTAGGGAAACCCGTTGTTTTTATCCCTTCGCCAAATGTGGCAGAAGACCATCAAACAAAAAATGCAAAAGCTATTGTAGACAAGCATGCAGCAATACTTATTACAGAAGGAGATTTAGAAACGTTTCCAGTTGTTTTTGAGTCGTTGCTAAAGGATATTGGAAAACAGCAAAGTTTATCAGAAAACATAAAAGAATTGGCTTTACCAAGTGCAACAAAGCATATTGTTGACGCTATTGAAAAATTAATACAGCAGTGAATTTAAAGAACATACATACCGTTTATTTTGTCGGAATTGGTGGCATAGGAATGAGTGCAATTGCGCGTTATTTTGTTTCAAATGGAAAAAAGGTAGCTGGTTATGACAAGACACCTTCTCAAATTACAGCAGATTTAGGGGCATTGGGTATTGAAATTCATTTTGAAGATGGCGTTCAAAATATTCCTATTTCATTTTTAAATAAAGAAGAAACTTTGGTGGTGTATACGCCAGCAATTCCGAAGGACCACTCAGAATTTAATTATTTTTTAGACAATAAATTCAATGTTTTAAAAAGAGCAGCCGTTTTAGGTAAAATTACAGAAACTACCTTCTGTTTGGCAGTTGCAGGAACACATGGAAAAACAACTACTTCGTCTATTTTAGGACATGTTATGGCAGAAGTGAAAGCGACTTCTTTTTTAGGTGGAATTGCAGAAAATTACAATTCGAATTTAATTTTAGGAGGCGCGGAAATTAGTGTGGTGGAGGCCGATGAGTTTGACCGCTCTTTTTTACAGTTAAGTCCAAATATTGCATGCATAACCTCTATGGATGCAGATCATTTAGATATTTATGAAAATCCGGAAGCCTTAACATCCTCTTTTATAGAATTTTCAAATAAGGTTTCAGATACGTTAATTGTAGCAAAAGGATTGCCTTTAAATGGGTTGACTTATGCAGTCGAGGAAGATGCAGATTATAAAGCCTTCAATCTAAAGATAGAAAATGGCACGTATATTTTCGATGTAAAAACACCTACATCAGAAATTAAAAACATTGTTTTTCAACTACCAGGACAGCACAATGTTATGAATGCTCTGGCAGCTTTGGCAATGGCAGATGTATACGGAATTCCGTTAGAAAATATCAAACAAAGCTTGTCTACTTTTAAAGGTGTCAAACGAAGATTTTCATACAAAATAAAGACAGCAGATTTTGTATTGATAGATGACTATGCGCACCATCCTACAGAAATAAATGCAGTAGCGCATTCGATAAGAGAAATGTATCCAAATGAAGAGGTTTTGGTTGTTTTTCAGCCCCATTTGTTTTCAAGAACAAGAGATTTTATAGATGATTTTGCTTTTGCTTTAGGAAAGTTTGATGCGGTTTTGCTGTTAGATATTTATCCGGCGAGAGAAATTCCCATTCGTGGAGTAGATTCTAATTGGTTATTGAGTAAAATTGAAAATAAGCGTAAAAAATTGTCTCAAAAAAATAATTTAATAAAAGATATTAAAAATTCGACTGCAAAAGTAGTTGTAATGTTGGGTGCAGGAGATATTGGAGTACTTGTAAATGAGGTAACATCAGCACTTTTAAAACCCCAAGAATATGAAGATTAAAAGAGTTTTAAAATACCTGTTATTTGCTAGTTTAATTGGGTTTTTAGGGTTTTTATATAGCTTTACTTCGATAAGAAATAATGTGAAAAAGGTAACAAATATTGAAGTGAAATTTGAGCAAGGAAGTAACAATTTCTTAACACATGCAATGGTTGATAAATTGTTAATACAAAATTATAAAACAGTAGTAAACCAAGCTAAATCTACAATAGATTTATACAGCTTAGAGCGCAACGTATCTGAAAACCCTTATATAGAAAAAGCAGCCGTTTTTTTAACCATAGGAGGTCTGTTAAAAGCAACCATAAAACAACGTACGCCAGTGGCAAGAATTCTTTCGAGTAAAGATTCTTATTATGTTGATAAACAAGGTATAAAAATACCGTTATCTGCCAATTATTCAGCAAGAGTATTGTTAGTTTCGGGTATAGAAAATGAGACAGATGTTCAGGGTGTTTTGCCTTTAATAGGCAGTATTTTAGAAGATGATTTTTTGAAGAAAGAAATCGTTGGAATTGTGAAATCTGCCGACGATCATTATATATTTTCGGTAAGAAGTGGAAATTATAAAATTGATTTCGGGAAATTAACCGACGTAACATTAAAGTTTAGAAAGTTAAAAGCGTTTTATAATACCACATTTGATAATAAAATGATACAAGAATATAAAACGATTGCATTAAAATATCACAACCAAGTTGTGTGCACAAAATAAGTCGAAATGGAAAACAATAAAATAGCTGTTGGTTTAGATATTGGTACAACTAAAATTGTTGCCATGATTGGTCGTAAAAACGAATACAATAAAATTGAAGTTGTTGGTATCGGTAAAGCGAAAAGTTTGGGCGTAAAACGCGGTGTAGTAAGTAACATTACACAAACTATACAATCTATTCAGCAGGCTGTAGACGAAGCAGAAAGTGTTTCTGGCGTTAAGATATCAGAAGTTGTTGTAGGTATTGCTGGGCAGCACATTAGAAGTTTGCATCATTCAGATTATATCACAAGAAATAATGCAGATGAGGTTATAGATGAAGCAGATATAGAAAACTTAGTGAACCAAGTTCATAAGTTGGTCATGTTGCCAGGAGAAGAAATTATTCATGTATTGCCACAGGAATTTAAAGTAGATTCTCAAGCAGATATTAAAGAACCAATTGGTATGTATGGTGGGCGTTTAGAAGCGAACTTTCATGTGGTAGTTGGCCAAGTTTCATCCATTAGAAATATTGGGCGTTGTGTAAAAAGTGCAGGTTTAGATTTAAGTGATATTACACTAGAGCCTTTGGCATCTGCATCTGCAGTATTAAGCTTAGAAGAAAAAGAAGCGGGTGTTGCATTGATTGATATTGGAGGTGGTACCACAGATTTAGCCATTTTTAAAGATGGTATTATTAGGCATACTGCGGTAATTCCTTTTGGTGGAAATGTAATAACAGAGGATATTAAAGAAGGTTGTTCTATTATAGAAAAGCAGGCAGAGTTGTTGAAAATTAAATTTGGTTCTGCGTGGCCGGGAGAAAATAAAGAAACCGAAATTGTTTCGATTCCTGGTTTAAGAGGAAGAGAGCCTAAGGAAATTACCTTAAAGAATTTATCTAAAATTATACATGCAAGAGTGCAAGAAATTATTGAGCATGTATATTTAGAAGTAAAAAATTACGGACACGAAACTGCAAAGGGGAAGTTAATTGCAGGAATTGTCTTAACAGGTGGTGGATCTCAATTGAAGCATTTACGTCAGTTAGTAGAATATATTACGGGTATGGATGCTAGAATTGGTTTTCCAAATGAACACTTGGCAGGAGATTCAGACGATGCACTATCCAGCCCTTCATATGCAACGGCAGTAGGTTTGCTAATGGAAGGTTTAAATAGAGATGCGAAAGAAGAGGAAGAGGTTCTTGAGGAGGCGGCTGCAGAAGGTGCAGAAAATGCTGCTGGTGAAGGACAAGAGAATGATGTTATTCTAGATGAAAAGTCAAAACCTAAAAAGAAAAAATCATTTTTTGATAAGTTTACAGAAAGTTTAAAAGATTTTCTCGACAACGCAGAGTAAAATAAATAAGTAGCGCGCGGTTTTAAGCGCAAGTACATTAGAAAAGAAAAGAAAAAAATAAATTATAATACAACGCTATTATGAGCACAGAATTTGATAACATTTCATTTAACATGCCAAAAACACAATCAAATACCATAAAAGTAATTGGTGTTGGTGGTGGTGGAAGCAATGCAGTAAACCATATGTTTACACAGCAAATTAAAGGTGTAGACTTTGTAATTTGTAATACAGATGCGCAAGCACTAGAAAATAGCGCTGTTCCCAATAAAATTCAATTAGGTGCCAACTTAACTTCTGGTTTAGGTGCAGGTGCAAATCCAGAAATTGGAGCACAAGCTGCTAAAGAAAGCATGCAAGAAATTCAGCAAATGTTAAATACCCAAACTAAAATGGTATTTATAACTGCAGGAATGGGTGGTGGAACCGGTACAGGAGCTGCACCAATTATTGCAAAGATTGCAAAAGACATGAATATTCTTACCGTTGGTATTGTAACAATGCCCTTTGCTTTTGAAGGAAGAAGGCGGTCTAAACAAGCTCAAGAAGGAATCGACCAATTGCGTCAGAATGTAGACTCTTTAATTGTAATTAATAATAATAAACTACGTGAAGTTTATGGAAACCTTGGTTTTAAAGCTGGTTTTTCTAAAGCAGACGAAGTTTTATCTACTGCTTCTCGCGGTATTGCAGAAGTAATTACACATCATTACAAACAGAATATTGATTTACATGATGCTAAAACAGTGCTTTCTAATAGCGGAACTGCTATTATGGGTTCTGCAAAAGAGGAAGGAACTAATAGAGCAAGAACAGCGATTGTAAAGGCATTGGATTCACCTTTGTTAAACGACAATAAAATTACAGG
>JBLHIE010000052.1:0-11494 GCA_047614925.1 Arenicella sp. | reverse complement strand
TCGTTGAGAGACTAGATATTAAAAAGATTGTTTTTGAAAAACTAGAGAAATACAGAACTCCAGGAACTATTATCTCTTCTAATACTTCTGGTATTCCTATTCAATTTATGAATGAAGGAAGAAGTGAGGATTTTAAGCAGCATTTTGCCGTAACTCACTTTTTTAATCCGCCTCGATATTTAAAACTTTTTGAAGTGGTTCCTGGCCCAGATTGTAAGCAAGAAGTTACCGATTTCTTAATGATGTATGGTGAGAAGTTCTTAGGTAAAACAGCTGTTTTAGCAAAAGATACGCCCGCATTTATAGGAAATAGAGTAGGTATATTCGGAATCCAATCTTTATTTCATCAGGTAAAAGAATTAGGCCTAACCGTTGAAGAAGTAGATAAATTAACAGGACCCGTTATTGGCAGACCAAAATCTGCCACTTTTAGAACGGTAGACGTTGTAGGATTAGACACCTTAGTGCATGTTGCCAATGGTATTTATGAAAACTGTCCTGATGACGAAGCGCATGAATTGTTTAAACTTCCTGGTTTTATCAACACGATGATGGATAACAAGTGGTTGGGAAGTAAAACAGGACAAGGTTTTTACAAAAAATCTGTAAATGCATCTGGTCAAAAGGAAATTCTAACGTTAGATTTAGATACCTTAGAATACCGTCCTGCTAAAAAAGCAAAATTTGCTACTTTAGAATTGACAAAAACAATAGACAAACCAATTGATCGATTTAAAGTATTGATTGGTGGAAAAGATAAGGCAGGTGAATTTTACAGAAAGAACTTTGGAGCGATGTTTGCCTATGTTCAAAATAGAATTCCAGAAATTTCTGACGAGCTGTACAAAATAGATGATGCCATGAAGGCTGGTTTTGGCTGGGAAAACGGTCCTTTCGAAATTTGGGATGCTGTTGGTGTAGCCAAAGGTATTGAACTCATGAAAGCAGAAGGTGCGGAACCTGCTGCTTGGGTTACAGAAATGTTAGCTTCTGGAGCAACTTCTTTCTATTCTATTAAAGAAGGTGCCACTTATTTTTACAATGTTCCTACCAAATTTCAAACGAAGAAACCAGGTCAAGAATCTTTTATTATTTTAGATAATATTAGAAAATCGAACGAAGTTTTCAAAAACTCTGGGGTTGTAATTGAAGATATTGGAGACGGTATTTTAAATTTAGAATTCCAATCTAAAATGAACACCATTGGTGGAGACGTTTTAGCAGGAATTAATAAAGCAATTGATTTAGCAGAAAAAGATTTTCAAGGTTTGGTCATTGGAAATCAGGCTCCAAACTTTTCTGTTGGCGCAAATATTGGTATGATTTTCATGATGGCTGTAGAGCAAGAATATGAAGAACTAAATTATGCTATTAAATACTTTCAAGACACAATGATGCGCATGCGATATTCATCAATACCAACTATTTCTGCTCCGCATGGAATGGCTTTAGGTGGTGGCTGTGAAATTTCATTGCACGCAGATAAAGTAGTAGCAGCAGCAGAAACCTATATGGGATTAGTAGAATTTGGAGTTGGTGTAATTCCTGGTGGCGGGGGTTCTAAAGAAATGGCTTTAAGAGCGTCAGATTCGTTTCGTAAAGGAGATGTAGAATTAAATGTTTTACAAGAAAACTTCTTAACTATTGGTATGGCAAAAGTATCTACTTCGGCCTACGAAGCATTTGATTTAGGCTTACTTCAAAAAGGAAAAGATATTGTTGTTGTTAATAAAGACAGACAAATTGCGACTGCAAAAGCACACGCAAAATTAATGGCAGAAAGTGGTTATACACAACCTGCGTACAGAAAAGATGTAAAAGTCTTAGGGAAACAAGCTTTGGGAATGTTCTTAGTAGGAACAGATGCTATGAAAGATTCTAAATACATTAGTGCACATGATATGAAAATCGCCAATAAACTAGCATATGTAATGGCTGGTGGAGATTTATCTGAACCAACATTGGTTACGGAACAGTATTTACTAGACTTAGAAAGAGAAGCCTTTTTATCTCTTTGTACAGAACGTAAAACCTTAGAACGAATTCAAAGTATGTTAAAAACAGGAAAACCTTTAAGAAACTAGAAATTATGAGCAAACAAGCATACATAGTAAAAGCATATAGAACTGCAGTTGCAAAAGCTCCAAAAGGTGTTTTTCGCTTCAAACGTGCAGACGAATTAGGTGCAGAAACCATTCAGCACATGATGAAAGAGTTACCGAATCTAGACGTAAAACGTATTGATGACGTAATTGTAGGTAACGCAATGCCAGAAGGTTCGCAAGGATTAAATATGGCACGTTTTATTTCCTTAATAGGACTAAATTCTGTGGATGTTCCTGGAGTTACTGTAAATAGATTCTGCTCTTCAGGATTAGAAACGATTGCAATGGCTGCAGCGAAAATTCAAGCAGGAATGGCAAGTTGCATTATCGCAGGTGGAGCAGAAAGCATGAGCTCTGTACCAATGACAGGCTTTAGACCAGAATTAAATTATGATACTATTAAAGACGGTCATGCAGATTATTATTGGGGAATGGGAAACACGGCAGAAGCAGTAGCCAACCAGTTTAAAATTTCTAGAGAAGATCAAGACGAATTTGCCTTTAAATCTCACATGAAAGCTTTAAAAGCGCAAGCAGAAAATCGTTTTCAAGACCAAATAGTTCCTATTGAAGTTGATGAAACCTATTTAGGAGCCGATGGGAAAAAAGCAACACGAAAATATACAGTAAATAAAGATGAAGGGCCAAGAGCAGGAACTTCTATTGCCGCTTTGAATAAATTACGTGCAGTTTTTGCAGCTGACGGAAGTGTTACTGCTGGTAATTCATCTCAAATGAGTGATGGTGCCGCTTTTGTAATGGTGATGAGTGAAGAAATGGTAAAAGAATTAAATATTGAGCCAATTGCAAGAGTTGTCAATTATGCTGCAGCTGGCGTGGAGCCAAGAATTATGGGTATTGGGCCTGTTGCTGCAATTCCGAAGGTATTAAAACAAGCGGGTTTGCAACAAAATGATATCGAATTGATAGAATTAAATGAAGCTTTCGCTTCTCAATCTTTAGCAGTAATGCGAGAATTGAATTTAAATCAGGACATCATAAATGTAAACGGTGGTGCCATTGCACTAGGACATCCTCTAGGTTGTACAGGTGCAAAATTATCGGTGCAGTTATTTGATGAAATGCGCAAACGCGATATGAAAAATAAATACGGAATGGTGACCATGTGTGTTGGAACAGGACAAGGTGCTGCTGGTGTATTTGAATTTCTTTCGTAATTGTAAAACAAGTACCAATTAAGGCATTAAAAATCTTAATTATTAAAAAATAAATTAACAATATTAGAAGGTAAAATAGAAGAATTCCAGCCAATAGCATTGGAGTTTTAAAATAGTCAAAATGTCTATTCGCTATTTATTTCTTCTAGAATCTTAAAACAAAATAAAAATGTCAGAATTATTAAGAGGTGGTCAATTTCTTGTAAAAGAAACCAATTGCGAAGACGTATTTACTCCGGAAGACTTTACTGAGGAGCAACAAATGATGAAGGAAGCGGTGATGGAATTTAATGATCGTGAAATCATTCCTCACAAAGCGCGTTTTGAAGCGAAAGATTATGCTTTAACCGAAGCCGTAATGCGCAAAGCCGGAGAATTAGGTTTCTTAGGTGTAGCAGTACCAGAAGAATTTGGTGGTTTAGGAATGGGGTTCGTATCGACCATGTTAACCTGTGATTATATTTCTTCTGGAACCGGTTCTTTTAGTACTGCTTTTGGTGCACATACAGGAATTGGAACCATGCCAATTACCTTATACGGAACGCAAGAACAGAAAGAAAAATATGTACCAAAATTAGCTACTGGAGAATGGTTTGGTGCTTACTGTTTAACAGAGCCTGGAGCGGGTTCTGATGCGAATTCAGGAAAAACAACTGCAGCACTTTCTGAAGACGGAAAAACGTACAAGATTAACGGACAGAAAATGTGGATTTCTAACGCAGGATTTTGTCGTTTAATGATTGTTTTTGCAAGAATAGAAGATGATAAAAACATTACTGGTTTTATTGTTGAATATGATAAAGAAAACCCAAACGGAATTACCATGGGTGAGGAAGAACATAAATTAGGCATTAGAGCCTCTTCTACAAGACAAGTGTTTTTTAATGATACCGTCGTATCTAAAGAGAATATGTTAGCAGGGCGTGGAGAAGGTTTTAAAATTGCCATGAATGCTTTAAACGTGGGTCGTATAAAATTAGCGGCGGCTTGTTTAGATTCTCAAAGAAGAGTCATTACCTATGCAGTAAGATATGCCACAGAACGCAGACAATTTAAAACGCCTATTGCAGATTTTGGAGCGATTAAAGTGAAATTAGCAGAAATGACTACCGATGCTTATGTTGGTGAATCTGCTTCTTACAGAGCTGCAAAAGATATTGAAGATAGAATTGCGCTAAGAGTTGCTGCTGGTAATACACACCAAGAAGCAGAATTAAAAGGTGTTGAAGAATATGCTATTGAATGTTCTATTTTAAAAGTTGCCGTTTCAGAAGACATCCAAAGTTGCGCGGATGAAGGAATTCAGATTTTTGGTGGAATGGGCTTCTCTGAAGAAACTCCGATGGAGTCTGCTTGGAGAGATGCAAGAATTGCACGTATTTATGAAGGAACAAATGAAATTAACAGAATGCTTGCCGTTGGCATGTTGGTTAAAAAAGCAATGAAAGGGCATGTAGATTTATTAGGTCCTGCTACGAAAGTTGCAAACGACTTAATGGGCATTCCTTCTTTTGAAACACCAGATTACTCTGAACTATTTTCTGAAGAAAAAGACATCCTTTCGAAAATGAAGAAAACATTTTTAATGGTTGCAGGCGCAGCTATTCAAAAATATGGACCCGATTTAGACAAGCATCAGCAATTATTAATTGCAGCAGCAGATATTTTAATAGAAATATACATGTCTGAATCTGCAATTTTAAGAACAGAGAAAAACGCAAAACGTTTTGGAGCAGATTCTCAATCGGTACAAATTGCAATGTCTAGATTATATTTATACCATGCAGTAGATAAAATTGCAGAAAAAGGTAAAGAAAGTATTATTTCGTTTGCAGAAGGTGATGAACAACGCATGTTATTAATGGGCTTAAAGCGTTTTACAAAATACACAAACTACCCAGATATTGTAGATTTACGTGACGAAATAGCAGAAAAAGTAAAAACAGAAAATAAATACTGTTTTTAAAAATAATTAAAATTTATTATGAATTAAAAGACCCTCTTAATTGAGGGTCTTTTTGGTTAAAAAAATATCTTTTGCTATTCTAGGAAAATCTTAACTATTATTATTCCTCCTAACATCCTACAAGGTTTTAAGAACCTTGTAGGATGTTTCATCTCCATTAACCAATACAGATAAAGTTTAAAAGAATGCATACAAGGTGTAAAGGAAACCTTGTAGCAAGATAAATTCTCTTTTACCCTTCTTTTAAGTTTTTATTTTATTGTAATTTAGTATAAAATAATATACATGAAATATTACCTTAAAATTGCACTGCCCTTAATCGCCTGTTTTTTCTTCATTTATTGTGAAAATATGGCACCAAAAAAAGAAATTTTAAAGTCAGAAAGCACTACAAGTAGTAATTCAAAACATCTGAAATTTAATTCTTATTGGTATCAGGGAACAGCAGAAATAACGTCTTATAAATTAACGCAAGCTCGATATGGTGAAATGCACGACGGCATTGCAGTAAACATTTTTGTTACAGAAGATTTTCTTCCTCAAAAACAAGTAAAAGCAGATGACAAGAATGCTGAAAATATTCCGATATTAAAATTAAATAGTACAAAAAAATTTACCACAGGTATCTATCCGTATTCATTAATGACGAGTACCTTCTCTCCTATTGACACAAATAAAAAAGCTATTAAAATTTCTTTTTCAGCCCAAGAATGGTGCGGAAACACCTTTGTGCAATTAAACAATAGAGAACGTTTTAAAATCGACTTTCACTCTTATTTCGAGCGCAATGCCGATAGAAAAATAACCCTTAAAAAAGACATTTTAGAAAATGAACTCTGGAATCAATTACGGATTTCTCCTGAAAGTTTACCGGTAGGGAATTTAGAAATTGTTCCGTCTTTTGAGTTTTTAGCCCTACAGCATAAAGAAATAAAAGCATATAAAGCAGCGGTCTCTTTGATAACGTTAGGAGCATATAAGGTGTATTCTATTCATTATCCTGAACTAAAAAGAACTTTAGCGATAAAAATAAATAATGAATTTCCGTTTATTATTGAATCTTGGGAGGAAACAATTACAAAAAGAGGTAAAAACTTCACGACAAAAGCACAAAAAATAAAAACGATACAAACAGCTTATTGGAATAAAAATAGCGCTTTAGACACGGAAGAGAGAAGAGCCTTGGAATTATAGCACATGTAATAAATATTCGTAATAATGAATACAATGAACAAAGTGCAATATATGCATGATTAACAAGGCGCTCAGACCTAAAGTTCTCTAGTAAAGATTGGCTGTTAAAATATTGGCTTCTTAATTTATAATACTTTGAGATTCTTTAAATTTTTAAAAAATAAAACAATTTAAAAAGAGCTAATTGCTTTTTTATCAATACTTTTGCACGCAATTTGAAAACAATAGAATGAAACGTATCAAAGAATATAAAAAACTTTTTAAAGTAGAAGGCGCTATTAATTTAAAAGAATTAAAAACGGCTTATAGAGGTTTGGTAAAAGAATGGCATCCAGATAAATTTCAAGAACAAGAAAAAAAGGATGAAGCAGATGTTATGAGTACTCAAATAATAGATGGGTATCACTTTTTAGTAAGCATTGCTCCAGAAACGAAAGAAGCAAATTTAGAAGCTTATAAAACTACGATTACAGAATTTCAGGTTGCAGATTGGCACCATAAAAGTATGTTGTTAGAAGTTACCTTTACAGATGGTAACAAGTATGAATACTTTGGTGTTAGCAAAATCCTTTTTGGAAAATTTGTGAACGCAAAATCTATGAATAATTTTGGTAAAAGAAATATTTTCAACTCTTTTATCTATAGAAAATCTATGAAAGCTGCAGTAACAGTTTAAGTGTTTTTAGATTGAAATCATAAACATAAAAAAAGAGATTACATGATATGTAATCTCTTTTTTTATCTACTATTTCTCGAATAATTATTCCAAAGCCCCAATATAACGTTCTGCATCTAAAGCAGCCATACATCCTGTGCCAGCAGCTGTAACTGCTTGTCTATATTCTTTATCCTGTATATCTCCGGCGGCAAAAACTCCTGGCAAATTTGTTTTAGTCGTTTTTCCCTTTGTTATTAAGTACCCGGTTGCATCCATATCTAAAACACCTTTAAATAAGTCTGAATTAGGTGTATGTCCGATTGCAATAAAAACACCAGTCACAGCAATGTCCTGCTTCTCTTTTGTGATGTTATTGATCGTTCTTACCCCTTCAACAACGGTAGCACCTAAAACCTCATCAATTTCTGTATTGTATAATACTTCAATATTTTTAGTTTTCTCAACTCTGTGTTGCATCGCTTTCGAAGCTCTCATAAAATCTTTACGCACTAGAATTGTAACTTTACTACAAATATTGGATAAATACGTAGCTTCTTCAGCCGCTGTATCTCCAGCGCCTACAACTACCACGTCTTGTCCTTTGTAGAAGAAACCATCGCAAGTTGCACAGGCAGAAACGCCTCCACCAATTAAACGTTGCTCGCTCTCTATACCTAAATATTTTGCAGTTGCACCTGTAGAAATAATAATAGTTTCAGCTTCAATGTGTTTGTTTTCATCAACAACCACTTTATGAATTCCTCCAACTTTATCACTTAATGCTACTTTGGTTACCAATCCAAAACGAACTTCTGTACCAAAACGTTCTGCTTGTTTTTTTAGATCTTCCATCATTGCTGGGCCATCTGTACCTTCTGCATACCCAGGAAAATTATCTACCTCTGTTGTTGTGGTCAATTGACCACCCATTTGCATGCCTACATACATTACAGGTTTCATATCTGCTCTAGCTGCATAAATTGCTGCAGTATACCCTGCAGGACCAGAACCAATAATTAAACATTTTATTTTCTCTATATTTTCTGACATAATTCTGATTGAAAGATTAGGATACAAATCTATATTTTTAGATTAATGTACATGCTCTTTTCATATGATTAATTACAATTAGTTAATAACAAAAATTGATAGACCTCTTTCAATTAAAAAGGGCTCAATGTTCAGGTGTTTTATAACTTAATTCATAGCGCAGAAAACACCGACAAACCTACTAAAAATCTCATTTTCTGTAGTTTATAATCCAATGACTTTTGTATTGAAAAAGGAAGGAAGGAAATGAGATTAATAATTAAAAAAAACGCTTTTAAGTATAAATATTATTTTATATTTGCATTCCCTAAATCATCAATCATTTTCGGGGTGTAGCGTAGCCCGGTCATCGCGCCTCGTTTGGGACGAGGAGGTCGCAGGTTCGAATCCTGCCACCCCGACTAAAAAGCTGAATATTTTTATAAATATTCAGCTTTCCTTATTTTATAACAAATGTTTAGTGATGCGATTCTTGTTATATGAAACTCTAAAAACATAAGACAGATGGCAGGTTCTCCCGAAATTTCGGGAATACCACCACAACTAAAAAAACATGATAATTCAAGTTATCATAATTTTTTTATTGACATCTATTTTTATTTAATGGCACCTAAAATGATCACTTCTTTACTAATTAGAAATAAAATAAGTGCAGCATAGCGTGATAAATCAAATTTATCAAAGATTCCGTAGTGTAAAAATCGAGTTGTTTTAGGACTAATTTATTCGGCTAATTAACAAAAAATTATTGTTTAACTAATTTAATAATACCTTAAACATTTGTATATTTACCAAAAATATTAATTATTATGGCGCGCAAGAAAAACATCAGCAAAGACAACTTAATTTCTTGGTACATGGAGTTTGTACTAGAACACAACCACCACCCTAAATCTGTATTTAGTTTTGCCAAGGAAAATAACTTTGAAGAAGCAGAATTCTATAAATTCTATGGTTCTTTTGAAGCAATAGAACAATCTGTTTTTAGCGAATTCTTTAGCAACACCATTAAGATGTTGGCTAAAAGTGAAGAATACCCCGATTTTGATGCACGAAATAAATTATTAACTTTCTATTTTACATTTTTCGAATTACTAACTGCAAACAGAAGCTATGTGGTGTATGCTTTGCATGGTAACGAAGATGTCTTAAAATTAAAATCTTTAAAATTACTTAAAGATTTAAAACAAGATTTTAAAACGTTTGCTAATAATATTGGTATTGAAAAGATAGACCTACAACAAGAAAGGCTCGGTAAAATTCAAGACAAAGCGACACAAGAATCTTCTTGGATACAATTGGTACTTACCATGAAATTCTGGCTAGATGATACTTCTGCTTCCTTTGAAAAGACAGATATTTTTATTGAAAAATCTGTAAATGCCCGTTTCGATTTATTAGACATAAAGCCCTTAAAAAGTCTTCTGGATTTCGGCAAATTTATTTTAAAAGAAAAAATTAACTTCAATTAAAGAAGCAATGAAAACAATAGATTCTATACCTACATCTAAAATACAACGTGCATCAAAATTAGTAACCACTGGAGCCAAAATTGGTGTGAATTACTTAAAGTATTACGGTGACAAACTTACCAAATCAGAAATTGAGGCAAAAGAGAAGTTAAATACAAACAATGCTGAAGATATTTATAACGGCTTGCAGCAGCTCAAAGGAAGTGCCTTAAAAGTTGCACAAATGTTAAGCATGGAAAAAAGTGTTTTGCCGAGAGCGTATGTAGAAAAA
Organism: Arenicella sp.; assembly: GCA_047614925.1. GTDB lineage: Bacteria > Bacteroidota > Bacteroidia > Flavobacteriales > Flavobacteriaceae > Polaribacter. Next base: position 1,600 of record JBLHIE010000052.1, on the reverse strand, counting down.
TTTTCACTTTCACAATTCTCGGTGCCACCATTATCTCCTGCTTTGGTTGTAAAAACGTTTAAGAAGTATTTTGGTAAAGATCCAAGTGAAATTTATGACAAGTTCAATACAGTTTCTACCAATGCAGCGAGTATAGGACAAGTACACAGAGCGGAGAAAGATGGCAAAAAACTAGCTGTAAAGATTCAATATCCTGGAATCGCCGCTAGTATTACTTCCGATTTATCGATGGTAAAGCCCATGGCTGTTAAAATGTTTAACATCAGAGGAAAAGATTCCGACAGATACTTCAAAGAAGTAGAAAGCAAATTGGTAGAAGAAACGGATTACATTCTAGAGGTAGCACAAAGCAAAGCAATTGTTGCCGCTTGCAAACACATACCACATTTAAACTTTCCTAATTATTATGCTGATTTATCTTCAGACAGAATTATAACAATGGATTGGATGGAAGGGCTTCATTTGTCAGAATTCTCTACAGACGACCAAGAAATCTCAAATAAACTAGCGCAAGCTTTGTGGGATTTTTACATGTTTCAGATTCATACTTTAAAGAAAGTACATGCAGATCCGCATCCTGGAAACTTTTTGGTTTCGCCAGAAAATGAGTTAATTGCAATCGATTTTGGATGTATGAAAATAATTCCTATGGATTTTTACACTCCGTATTTTGAACTGGCAAAACCAGCTTGTATAAATGACCCTGTTCTTTTTGAGCAAAAATTATACGAATTGGAGATCTTAAGAGCAGACGATTCTCCGGAGGAATTAGACTTCTTTAGAGGTATGTTCCATGAGATGTTAAGCTTATTTACGCAACCTTTTCACGAAGACGAATTCGATTTTTCAGATGACATCTTTTTTGGAAAAATATCTGATTTAGGAAGCAAATACATGAAAAGTTCAGAAATAAAAAACATGAACGGGAATAGAGGTTCTAAACACTTTATTTACATTAACAGAACTTTCTTTGGGCTGTATAACCTAATGCACGACTTGAAAGGAAAAGGGATTAAAATTAATAATTATAAAAATTTATAATGGCGTTTTTTAACTTTAATGACATTCAAAACTTAGAGAAAATTTTTAAAATTAATTTAATAAATAGCTGTTCAGGATTCAAATCAGCTAATTTATTGGGCTCAATTTCAGAGGAAGGTGTTTCCAACGTCGCCGTATTTAGTTCGGTTACCCATTTAGGTTCTAAACCGCCTACTTTAGGTTTTATTTTACGACCAACTACAGTTCCAAGAGACACCTATAAGAACATTAAAGATTTGGGTGTTTTTACAATCAATCATATTCATGAAGGTATTATTGAAGATGCACATCACACCTCTGCAAAATACCCAAAGGACGTTTCAGAGTTCGATATGACTGGCTTAGAAGAAGAATTTAAAGGTGCTTTTAAAGCTCCATTTGTAAAAGGAGCCCCTGTGCAAATGAGCATGAAGTTTATAGAGGAAGTATATATTCCTTCTAATGATGTCATGTTAATTGTTTCTCAAATTCAAGAGTTGTATATTGATGATGAATTATTGCAGGAAGACGGCTTAATAAACCTTTCTAAAGGAAATATAGCTGCCATAAATGGTTTAGA
>JBLHIE010000051.1:0-11714 GCA_047614925.1 Arenicella sp. | reverse complement strand
AGAAACAATCCTGTTCTAAACTGAAGATCTAACCCTAAAGACTGTGGCCTAGAAAAAGTAGGAAGTACGTTTATATTTCTTAGAAACAGATTGCTTTCAAATTGATAAACACCAGTACCAACGCTATATGGGCTTACAGAAAAACCAGGTTTATTAGAGTTGATAACCTCTGTATATTGTGCAAAAAGTATTGTAGAATTGCTCAAAAAGGCAATCAAAAAGAAAGGGAGTCTATGCCAATTCATAGGTTTAGAAAAGGGTTTACATTTTAAGTTTAACATGCTATACAAACATAGGATAAAAAACCTATTTGATAAAGGTGAACGTTACTTTTTTAGCTTTAAGAAAGTTTTATAGATTGATAACGCTGCAATTGTCTTCAAATTGTTATTTTTGATTTATTATTCAACTAATTTCATAAATGGGCCTACTAAAGACACTCTTTTTTATTATTATATTTATCTATGCTTTTAAATTTTTAGCAAGACTTTTTGCACCTTTTTTAATAAAAAAGGCAACAGACACTATTAAGAAGAAAGCAGAGCAACAGTATAGAGGGCAGCAAGAAGCCCAACAGGAATCATCGGTAAAAGATGGTGAAACAATTATCGATAAAAAACCAGTAAGCGAGCAAGAAAGTAAAAAATCTGCTGGCGATTATGTAGATTTTGAAGAAATTGACTAATGTTTTATAGTTTCTAAAAGTATCAACTAAAAAATAAAATAATAAATTGAAGCGTACTAAGATATTTCCGTTTATAGTTGCTATTCTTGTTTTTGTATTGGCTTCTATCACCTATTTTTATCCTGTTTTACAAGGGCAAAAATTAAAGCAATCAGACATTACTCAGTTTCGAGGAATGGTAAAAGATATTAATGACTATAGAATAGATAATAATACAGAACCTTATTGGACGGGCGCTTCTTTTAGTGGGATGCCAGCGTATCAAATAAGTGCTTATTACCCAAATGATATCGTTAGAGGTTTAGACAGGTTACTCCGTTTTTTACCAAGACCAGCAGATTACACATTCTTATACTTTTTAAGCTTCTTTGTTTTAATGATGGCTTTAAAAGTGAATTGGAGATTGGCTATTTTAGGTGCTTTGGCCTTTGGGTTTTCTACGTATTTAATTATTATTTTTGGTGCAGGACATAATGCAAAAGCGCATGCAATTGCCTACATGCCTCTAGTGATAGCTGGAGTTCTATGGGTTTTTCAGCGCAAGTTTCTCCTTGGTTTTTTTGTTACAGGACTGGCAATGGCTCTAGAGATTTATACAAATCACATTCAAATGACTTATTATCTTGGTTTTTGTTTGTTGATTTTGGGTATTGTAGAATTGGTGAATGCTATTAAAGAAAAGGTTTTACCAATTTTTCTGAAACAAGCAGTTATAATTATGGCAGCAGTTGCTTTGGGTATTGGAGCAAATGCGCCACGTTTAATGGCATTGAAAGAATATGCCGATCACAGTACAAGAGGAAAATCTGAGTTGACCATAAATTTAGATGGTTCTGAAAAAGCAATAACAAAAGGTTTAGATAAAGAATACATCACACAATACAGTTACTCAAAATTAGAAACCTTCAACCTGTTTATTCCTCGTTATATGGGCGGAGGAACGATAGAAAAGTTAGGAGAAAATTCTAGTTTTTATCAATTTGTTGAAGATAAAGCAGGTAAAAAAGTTGCGCGAGAATATTCGGAACAAGTACTTACTTATTGGGGAGATCAACCAATTGTAGAAGCACCAGCTTATATTGGTGCCGTTATCTTCTTTTTGTTTTTCTTAGGAATGTTTTTAGTGAAAGGAAGATTAAAACAATGGTTAATAGCTGCAACTATTTTCTCAATTGTTTTAAGTTGGGGAAGAAATTTTGAGGGAATCACCAACATTTTTATTGACTATATTCCGTTGTATAATAAGTTTAGAGCCGTTTCCTCCATACAGGTTATCGCAGAGTTATGTGTTCCAATTTTAGGTGTTTTAGGGTTGAAAGCCTTTTTCTCTTCAGCAATGCGCAAAGAAGAGAAACAACAAGGATTGAAAAAAGCAGTGCTTGCGTTTGTTGCCTTAATTGTTACAGGTTTCTGTCTTGCCCATATGTTTGGCACATTTGAAGGATTAAGAGATGCACAGCAATACAGCGAAATCCCCGGCTTTTTAGATGCCGTAATTTCAGATAGAAAAGCAATGTTGTTTTCAGATACAATTAGATCTTTAATTTTAGTGCTTATTTCTGGAGGTGTTTTGTGGTTGTTTTTAAAAGATAAGCTAAAATCTGTCTTTGTAATTATTGGTTTGACACTCTTTATTTTATTCGATTTAATTTCAGTTAATAAAAAGTACGTAAATGCAGACGATTTTAAAAGTGCAAGAAAAATTGAAAAACCTTTTACAAAGTCAGATGCAGATAAGTTAATTCTGCAAGATAAAACACACTATAGGGTTGCAAATTTTGCAGTAGATTTAATGAACGATGGAAGTACTTCCTATTTTCACAATTCTATTGGAGGGTATCACGCTGCTAAATTAGGGCGTTATCAAGAATTATTCGATTTTCAAATAGCAAAGAATAACATGCAGGTTTTTAATATGCTGCATACAAAGTATTTTATTGTTCCGGATGCTGAAGGAAATCCACAAGCACAACAAAATAAAGAAGCCAATGGAAATGTTTGGTTTGTACAAGCATTGATTCCTGTACAAAATGCAAATGAAGAAATACAAACTTTAGATACTTTAAATACAAAAAAAGAGGCGGTTATTTTAGAGAACGACTACCAGAAAATGGATATGCAGTTTCCGATGCAGCAAGATACCATCGCAACGATAGCTCTTGTAGATTATAAGGTAACTTCATTAACTTATAACTCTAAAACGGAAACAGCACAATTTGCAGTCTTTTCTGAAATCTTTTATAAAGAAGGCTGGAGTGCCTATATAGATGGCGAATTAACGCCATATTTTAGAGTGAATTATATTTTAAGAGGAATGAAAATTCCTGCAGGAAATCATAAAATTGAATTTAAATTTGAGCCAAAAGTAATTCAACAAGGAAAAATAGTTTCTTTAATTTCATATGCTTTACTCTTGCTTATTTCTGTAGGTTGGTTTTTTTATGAGCATAAAAAACTAAAAAACAGTTAGCATATGTATTTAAAGACTCCAATAAATAGGTATCAAAAAACATTAGATTTTTTAAATAAAAGTGTTCCTAAAGGTGCTACTATTTTAGATTTAGGTGTTCGAAATCCGTTTTCTGAAATTATGGAACAAAATGGATACACCGTAATTAATACAGAAGGTGAAGATTTAGATTTATTGCCAGCATTGGTAAAAAGGCATTCAGTAGATGTTGTTACGGCCTTTGAAATATTTGAACATTTAATTGCACCTTTTAATGTTTTAAGAGAGATAGAGGCAACGAAGCTAGTAACTACAATACCTTTAAATTTATGGTTTGCAAAAGCATACCGAAGTAAAACGGATATGTGGGACAGACATTACCATGAATTTGAAGATTGGCAATTTGATTGGTTGTTAGAGAAATCTGGCTGGGATATTAAAACTTCAGAAAAATGGACAAGTCCTTCGAATAAAATCGGATTCAGACCTTTTTTAAGAAAGTTTACACCAAGATATTATGCTGTTTATGCCGAAAAAAACACCAAATGAAAATTGGAATGATTTTAGATCAGGAGTTTCCTCCAGATCCTAGAGTAAAAAATGAAGCAATTTCATTAATAAAAGGAGGGCATGAAGTCTTTCTTTTTTGTTTGCATTACGGGAGTCAAAAACAAAAAGAGAACATCGAAGATATGCAAGTAAGGCGCTACGTATCTAACAACTTAGAGTATAAACTTTCTGCGCTTGCCTATACTTTTCCTTTTTATAAGTTTGCTATGTTTTCTAAAATCAAACACTTTATTCTAGAAAATAATATAGAAATTTTACATGTACATGACATAAGAATTGCAAGTGCTGTTTTTAAGGCGAACAAGAAATTTAAACTCAAGGTAGTTTTAGATTTACATGAAAACAGGCCAGAGATCATGAAATACTATCCTCATCTATCTCAGTTTCCTGGCAATGTTTTAATATCACCTAAAAAGTGGAAGCAGCAAGAAGAAAAATTTATAAAAAATGCAAACAATGTTATTGTAGTTACCCATGAGGCTAAAAGAGAGATACTAAGCAGAGTGCCAGTTGCCGAAAATAAAATAACCATTATTCCGAATACTGTAAGGAAAACCTTTTACGAAGACTTCTATCTGTCAGCCGAAATAACTCAGAAATATGCAGGTAAATTTGTATTACTCTACATAGGAGATACTGGTTTAAGAAGAGGTTTGGTAACAGTTATTAAGTCTTTAAAAACGGTCATAAAAGAAATAGCGACTCTAAAGCTTGTTATTGTAGGGAAAAACTCTTCGGACAGTGTTTTAAAAGATTTAGTGCACGATTTAGAATTAGAAGCATTTGTAGATTTTGAAGGTTGGCAAGAACCAAAGTTATTTCAATCTTACATTACAGCGAGTGCTATTTGCGTGTCTCCTTTGCATCGAAACTTGCATCACGACACAACGTACGCAAACAAAATTTTTCAATATATGAGTTTAAGAAAACCATTATTGGTAAGTGATGCAATAGCTCAAAAAGTGCTTGTAGAAAAAGTGAATGCTGGTTTGGTGCACCTAGAAAAAGATGTAGAAGATTTTTCAAATAAAGTACTTAAATTGTATTATAATGAGAACTTAAGGGAAGATTTAGGTAGTAATGGAGAAAATTTTATTAAAAATGAGTTTTCTTGGGAGCAAACCTCTAAAACATTAATTTATTTATATAACAACGTGCAATCTTGAAAGTCTTAATAATTACATACTATTGGCCACCAGCAGGAGGTTCTGGCGTGCAACGTTGGTTAAAGTTTGTGAAGTATTTGGAAGAATTTGGAATAGAGCCAGTAGTGTATACGGTTGAAAATGCAAATTATTTAAAACAAGATACATCGCTTTTAAATGAAGTACCTAAAGGGATAGAGATTTTAAAACAACCTATTTGGGAACCGACAGCTCTTTTATTTTGGAAAAAGAGCAAACAACAGATAAAAGGAATTTCCAATGTGAGTAAAGGTGGACTTCTTTCTTTTATTCGTGGTAATTTTTTTATTCCAGACCCTAAAGTGTTTTGGGTAAAACCCTCTGTAAACTTTCTTCAAAAGTATTTAGATGCCAATGATGTAGACGTAATTATTTCTACTGGTCCGCCGCACAGTGTGCATTTAATAGCAGAAAGATTACATCAAAAAAATGATATAAAATGGTTGGCAGATTTTAGAGATCCGTGGTCAGATTTATATTATAACAAAGACTTTAAGCAACTTGCATTTGCTAAAAATAAAAACAGAAAATTAGAGGAATCAGTTTTAAAAAATGCAGATTGTATCCTAACCGTTAGCAATAATCTAAAGCAAGAATTTTTAAAAACAGCAAAAAGAGTCGCAGTAATTACAAATGGTTTTGACGATGAATTTTCAGCATCTAAAAACGTAATTTTAGACACAAAATTCTCAATTTCTTATATTGGTTTATTACCAAAACAAAGCAATCCAAAACTTTTATTTAAAGTTTTAAAGGCTCTTTGTGAAGAAAATTTAAACTTTAAAAAAGACCTACAACTCAATTTTATTGGAGATATTTCTGAGGAAGTAAAAGTAGTAATTGAAGAGAATAAATTACTACAAAATACAAATTTTGTAGGCTACGTTTCTCATCGGAAAGCCATAGAATATCAGAATACATCGCAAGTATTATTGTTGTTAATTCCTAATGTAAAAAATAACAAGGGTATCTTAACAGGAAAATTATTCGAGTATTTAAAAGCAAAACGACCTATTTTAGCAATGGGACCAGAAGATGGAGATTTGGCTACAATACTAAAAGAAACCAATGCAGGTGTCCTTGTAAATTTCGATGCTGAAGAAAAGTTAAAAATACAGCTATTAGAACTGTATGAAAAATTCAAAGAAAAAAAGTTGATGGTTAATTCTGTTCATATTGAAAAATACCATAGAAAAGAATTGACAAAAAAATTAGCATTTATTTTAAAAAGTTTAAATTCGTAACATGGGAATTGTATTAAAGCAGTCATTTAGAAATACAATTATTATTTATGGCGCATTTTTAATTGGCGGTATTAATACCATTTGGTTTTATCCAAGAATTCTAGAGTCAGAATTTTACGGAATGGTTGTCATTTTACTTTCTTATTCTAATTTAATAATGCCGTTAACTGCGTTCGGAATTCAACATACTATTGTTAAGTTTTACTCTTCTTATGAAACAAAAGAACAGAAAGATAAGTTTTTGTCTTCTGTGATTTTCCTACCCTTTTGTATTGCTTTGCCTATTGGTTTCCTTTGGGATTATTTTCATGAATTTATCATGAGTAAGATTACAAAAGAAAATCAAATTATAGAAAATTACACTTTTTTCATTTACTTAATAGCTGTTGCTTGTGCTTATTTTGAGTTGTTTTATTCTTGGACTAAAGTACACTTTCAAACTGTTTTTGGAAATGTATTGAAAGAGTTATGGAATAGAGTGGCGGTTATGGTTTTACTATCAGCTGTTTTTTTTGGTTTTATCACCAAGTCAGAATTTATTTTATATTTAACCATTGCTTACATTGTTAGGGCTTTTGTAATGATGTTTTCTGCTTTTTCAATATACCTTCCGAAGTTTCACTTTAAGCTGCCAGACAATTACATTGAGGTACTAAAGTATTCTGGATATATTATTTTGGCGGGAAGCGCAGGGGCAATTTTATTAGATATTGATAAAGTTATGATCCCCGGAAAAGATGCGATAGAAGCGGCAGCATATTATTCTGTGGCTGTTTTTATTGGTTCTTTTATTGAAGCACCTAGTAGAGCAATGACGCAAATTTTACAACCACTAACATCAAAATCTTTAAACGAGTTTAATACAACAGAGGTAGAAAGCTTGTATAAGAAAAGTTCTATAAACCTACTTTTGGTAGGTGGATTGTTTTTTTTATTAGTTAATTGTAGTGTTGGTGAACTTTTTAAATTACTGCCAGAAAAAGGATATGCTGGCGGAGAATATGTTGTTTTAATGATTTCTTTGGCCAAACTATACACCATGTTTTTAGGAAGTAACGGTGCTATTATTAACAATTCTAAATTCTATAGGGTCACTTTACCATTTGCTTTAGGAATGTCACTGCTTGTCTATTTTTTAAATAAATACTTTTACTATACCTTAGATATTGGCACAGATGGTCTAGCTTTGGCAACGTTAATTACAATTATTGTGTTTAATACGATGAAGTTGTGGTTTGTAAATTATAAATTTAAAATAACCCCATTTACAAGCAAATCTTGGAAAATGATTTTTATAATTATGGTGTTGCTTGGTGTTTTTTACTTTTGGAGCTTCTCTTTGCCCGAAATTAAAATAGCTAAATTTAGCATTACGCCACTAATTAATATTGCTTTAAAAAGTATTTTAATAACTGGGGTCTATATATATTTGGTGTTAAAGCTGAAAATTTCAAATGAAATACATAATTTGCTCAAAAAATACTATAAATAACAATCTATAGCGTCTGTAAACATGTGAAAAAGTAATGCAATGCAGAGGATGTTGGTTTTCTTGAAAAATAAACCAATCACATAAAAACTGATGGCAATATAACTGTGTAAAGGGTGAAAGTTGATACTACACCTGTTCTTATCAAAAATAGGAGTTGCTAAAAGATGGTCTACATCTACCAACATAGACAATAAGAAAATTAAATAAACAACTTTCCAATTACTTCTAAAAAACAAATAGGCTATGAAAGCGGGTGCAATAAAATGCAGGCTGTAATGTGTTAAAAATGCACTGCTAAACATTTTTCTCTAAGAAACTTATTGCATTAGGGCCTTCCATAAATAGCAAATCTAAAATGGATAGGTTTGGAAGAAAACCATGGGTGTCATCAAACATTTGAATGTATGTATCGTTGCAGATTTTTGTTTGATTCTTGATATCTGCTAAATTCCTAAAATCGTAGTTTTCTAACGCTTCGGCATACGAGGTTGTTTTTTTAAAGTCCGAATTTATTTGCAAAGCCTCAGAAACAAATAAGAAGGTGTCAATACTAACATCTTGCAAGAAGGTGTATTTTTTTTCAAAAATAGGCGCAATATCATCCACATAGAACTCAAAAAAAGGCGAATTCCGATACGCTGTTTTTAACGACTTAAAATGCTGGTCTTGCCATCGTGTTGCGTTTTCTACAAGGGTGTCTTGTGTTTTCTTTCTAGAGCTAGAAACAGGGTGTTTTACAGGGATATTTAACAACTGCTTTCCGTTGGTATTAAAAATGTAACACCTATTCCTATAGCTTTGTTTTTGAAAATTGTCGTTCATTTCAAAAACAACTTCAGCTGTATGCATTATTTCTGAATATTGAGAAATAGGAGAGAAGTAGGTAGGTATAAATAATGCCATTTTTTTATTTCAGTGTTCGGTTTTGAGTGTTCAGTGCCAGTGTAATTTTTTTTAGTTTTATATTTATTTAACTTTTATTCTTCTTGCCTTTATAAAAGCTATATGCAAAATATGCAATAATTAAAACAAGGACTAAGTATCTGTATGAAACAGGCACGCCTTCTCCATGAACTGTAGTAAATATTCTGTCCCAACGAATCGATTTAATTTTCTCTCCAAAAGAACTGGCATTCGCATCCCAACTCCACCAAATCATAACCGGTTTTCCTAAAACATGGTCAAAAGGAACATAACCCCAATAACGCGCATCTAAAGAATTGTGTCTGTTATCTCCCATCAACCAATAATAATCTTGTTTAAAGGTGTAAGAATCTGCTTTTTTTCCATTGATAAAAATAGCGTCTCCAACAACCGCTAAATCATTATTTTCATAATTTTTTATAATCTGTTTGTAATAAGGTAAAGAGGTTGCATCTATTTTTACAGTGGCTCCTGCCTTCGGAATGTATATCGGTCCAAAGTCATCTTGACTCCAGTTGTTACTTGCTATGTGTGGAAAAATGGCATTATCTGCATCAAAATTTAACTTTGTAACTGCAACTGTTTGAGGCTGTTTTCTTAAGCGAATAGCTTCGTCTTCTGTTAAATTAATATTTATTTTATTAGAAACAGACTCCATTTTTAAACGCCTTGCAAAATCGGTATTGATGCCACCAGCTACTTCTGTATATAGAGAGTCTGAAGTTATTTTAGATAAATTTCCGTTCTTTTTTATAGCTTCTTGCACTTTGTCATTGTTCCAGTATTCAGATAGTATGCGATAGACGCCAGTTCTTTCTTTTTTAATTAAAAATCTAGGAAATGTATTTGAATCGATCGTAGTCTTTGCCTCATAGGTGTGATAAAACTGAATTTTAGCTCTGTCTGGGAGTTCATTTTTCTTTCCGTTTATGTACACGTAACCATTTCTTAATTCTAAAGAATCTCCAGCAATACCCACACTACGTTTTACATAATTTGTCTTTTTATCTACAGGTTTATAGGTAAATTTCCCAGAAGTATCTCCCCACATGGTTGCTAAGGTATCTGCTGGCCAATTGAAACAAACAATGTCGTTGTTTTTTATGTTTTGCAAACCGGGCAATCTTGTGTACGGTAATTGTGGCGTTTTGAAGTAAGATGCAGTTTTTGTAAACGGTATAGAATCGTGTACCATTGGCAATGCAACTACTGTTGATGGAACTCTTGCACCGTAATGAAACTTGCTTACAAATAAGTAATCTCCTACTAATAAAGATTTTTCTAAAGATGAAGTAGGTATGGTAAAAGGTTGCATAAAATACGTATGCACTAGCGTTGCCGCAATAATTGCAAAGGTGATAGAACTTATCCATTCTCCCATTTCAGAGCGAGGTTTTAAACTTCTGTCTGCATTGTGTTTTGTGTCTGTGGCATAATTGATATAGAAGATATACAAACCTAATGTTCCAATTGCTAGAAGTGAATCTAACTTTTTGTAAAACCCAAAAGTTCTAATGGTTTCAATCCAAATTATTGGAAACATTAACAAGTTTATAACCGGAATGAATAGTAAGACAATCCACCATTTTGGTCTGCTAATTATTTGCATTAAAACAATTCCGTTATAAATAGGAATGGCTGCTTCCCAAGCTTTTCTACCAGCTTTTACATACAATTTCCAAGTTCCTAGAAAATGCAGGACTTGAATTAAAATAAAAAAGAGAAACCATTCAGTGAAATTCATAATTATAATATTTAAAATCCTTTAAAAAAGGAATTATTTTAATTTTAGATAAGGCGTAAAATAAAGAAAAAGTTACATTTTTTAACGGATGTTTAACACATCTCTCATGCTAAATACACCTCTTTTTCCAACAATCCACTCTGCGGCAACAACGGCACCCAATGCAAATCCTTTCCTACTATGAGCCGTGTGCTTAATTTCTAGAGTATCTATTTCAGAATCATACCAAACCGTATGTGTTCCCGGAACTTCAGAAATTCTTTTTGCTACAATTGGGATATTTTCTACAGATGAGCTTTCGCCTAATTCCCAGTTTTTTTTAGAAGAATTTTCTATAATTCCTTCTGCTAGTGTAATTGCTGTACCACTTGGTGCATCTAATTTCTTCGTGTGATGAATTTCTTCTAGAGAGATATTATAATTCTCTAAAGAGTGCATCATCTTGGCCAATTGTTTGTTCAACTCAAAGAAAATATTTACACCCAAACTAAAGTTCGAAGCATAAATAAATGCGCCTTTTTCTTTTTCGCACAGCATGCTTACCTCTTGGTATTTATCCAACCATCCCGTAGTTCCAGAAATTACAGGTACTTTATTTTTAATGCAATTAGAAATATTATCAAAGGCAGAGGATGGTACGCTAAAATCAATGGCAACGTCGGCTAAATTAATATCAATAGTATCGTGAGCCTCTTTTTTTATGACGATTTCATGACCTCTAGAAATAGCAATCTTCTCAATTTCTTTTCCCATTCTCCCGTATCCTAATAATGCAATTTTCATCTTAAAAAGTATATTTTAATGTAAAGCCAACCTTTGGAGCATCAAAAAGTATTGGGTCTTGCACAAATGTAGGTCTAAAAGACAAATTATCATCTGTATTAAATTGTATTAAATGTGCGTTTACACTTGCCTCTATAATTTGTAAAACGTATAATATTACGCCCCACATTAAAGACAAATCTCTGTTTTCTCTTAATTGTTCTTGTGCTCTTTCTAAAGTTTCTAATGAAACGGTTACGTTTCCTAGATCGTCTGTAAATTCATCTTGAAAACCTACTTTTCTTAACCTATATGCAGTTCTAAACCGTTTGTATTCGCTATTGTTTGTCAAGTAAAAGTAAGTTGGTGCTGCCAAAGCTCCCCAAACAAGGGGTGCTTTCCAGTATTTTTTATTATATATTTGACCCATCCCCGGAAAAATAGCAGAATAAAATGCCGCTTTTGCCGGCGCCAAAGGTTTGTAAATACCTTCTTGCACAAATAGTTTTTCTCTTTGCTTTACTTCCTTCACTTTCGTAGAATCTTTCTGACTAAAAAGATTAAAAGAAACAAGTAAGAGGAAATACACGAAGATGCTATTTTTTGAAAACACTTATTTAAGTAAATTTTTAATGCGATTAAAATCTTCTTCCGAATGAA
>JBLHIE010000050.1:0-11827 GCA_047614925.1 Arenicella sp. | reverse complement strand
ATGTAGTAATAATGGAGCCAAATAAGTTCGATAAAAAGACAACGAACGAACTAAAAAAATTAGGATACAACATCAATGAAAAAGATTCAAAGGTACTTGGTAAAGTTGAAGGAATTCTAGTACTGCCTAATGGGTTTTTAGAAGGCGGTGCAGATCCTAGAGGAGATGACAAAGCTGCTGGATTTTAGCGGTTGGTGTTACAAATAAAAAATAGAACATGGCCTAAAACGCATCAAGTTTAAAAAGATTCTCGATACAGTTTCGTACAAAAACGAAAGCATTCAAACTACCAAACGAAAACCTTAGAGTTTCTATCGATAAAAAAATACTCAAAACTAAAAATTCAAAACTAACAATACCATGATACAACCATTCCATCTCGCAATTCCTGTTCAGAATTTAGAAATTTGCAGAAATTTTTATAGAGATATTTTAAAGTGTGAAGAAGGCCGAAGTACAGAAGATTGGGTAGATTTTAATTTCTTTGGCCATCAATTGGTCATTCATCAAAAAGAGGGTTTTGAAGCAGTACGGATTTCGAACCCTGTAGACGGACATGATGTTCCTGTTCCTCATTTTGGCGTTGTTTTAAGCTGGAAAGATTGGCATTCTTTAGTAGACAGATTAAAAACAGTCAACACAAAATTTGAGATAGCACCTTGCATTCGTTTTAAAGGTAAAGTTGGCGAGCAAGCTACCATGTTTTTTAAAGACCCTGAAAACAATGCTTTAGAATTCAAAGCTTTTAAAGATTTCAATCAACTTTTTGCAAAGTAAGTTGTTTTGTAATTTAACAAATCTTTTTTGTTTTTTTTTATTTTGTACTTTTACCTAAAAAATACCAACTAAATTATACTTACTATGAAAAAAATACTCTTTATTTTTTCAATATTAATTTCACTTACTTGTTATTCACAAAATACGCGTCTATTAAGACAACCAACGCTATCTGATGCAGATATTGTTTTTGTGTATGCAGCAGATTTATGGAAAGTTTCTATAAATGGAGGAAATGCTATTCGTTTAACTAGTGATAGTGGTTCTGAAACAAGTCCTCAGTTTTCAAAAGATGGTAATTGGATTGCTTTTACTGCACAATATGATGGAAATACTGATGTTTTTTTAGTTTCAAAGAACGGTGGAGAACCAAAAAGATTGACCTACCATCCATCAAGAGATGTTGTGCAAGGTTGGACGCCAGATGGAAAAATTCTCTTTCGTTCAGATAGAACTTCTAAACCTACACAAACAAATAAGTTCTATACAATTTCTACAGAAGGAGGAATGCCAGAAGTCTTTGATATTCCGAGAGCGGCTTTTGGAAAAATTTCTGAAGACAATGCATATATTGCCTATACACCTATCACTAGTTGGGATGCTGAATGGAGAAATTATAGAGGTGGACAAGCAATGCCAATATGGATTGTTGATTTAAAAACGAAAGAATTGATTAAAACTCCACAAAAGGATGGAGAAAGACATGTAAATCCCATTTGGTTTAAAGGAGATATTTATTATATTTCTGAAAGAGATTACACAGCAAACATTTGGTCCTACAACATAAAAACAAAACAAGAAGAACAAATTACTTTTCATAAAAAATTTGATGTTAAAAATATTGATGCAAATTCGAGCCAAATTATTTATGAGCAAGCTGGATTCATTCATCTAGTAAACCCTGAAACAAAAGAAACAAATCAAATAAATATCACTGTAAAAGGAGATTTAAATTATTCTCGTTCGAGATGGATGAATGTTAGTGGAAAAAACCTAACAAACCCGAATATATCACCCAAAGGGAAAAGAGCTATTTTTGAATACAGAGGAGAAATCTTTACAGTCCCAAAAGAAAACGGAACCTGGAGAAATTTAACAAATTCACCTGGTGTTGCAGACCGCTCTCCTGTATGGTCTCCAAATGGGGATAAAGTTGCTTGGTTTTCTGACACTAGTGGTGAATATCAAATGGTCATTGCAGACCAAAATGGCGCAAACCAAGAAACAATAAAACTACCAAATCCTACTTTCTACTTCCAACCAGATTGGTCTCCAGATAGCAAGCACCTTGCATATACAGATACCAATTTTGTTATTTGGATTGTAAATTTAGAAACTAAAAAAATCACAAAAGTAGATGCAGACGGGTATGCGCATCCGAACAGAACAATGAATCCTAAATGGTCTCCAGATAGCGATTGGATTGCGTATGCGAAACAAAACAAAAATAACTTTAAATCGATTTATGCATATCAGATAAGCACAAAAAAAACAATTCAAATCACAGATCCAATTGCAGATGCAATTACGCCCGTTTGGGATGCCTCTGGTAAATATATTTTCACATTGGCCAGTACAGATTATGGTTTACAAACGGGTTGGCTAGATATGAGTTCTTATGATTCAAGTGTAACAAGATCTCTCTATTGTATTGTTTTAGATGCAAAAGGAAAATCTCCTGTTTTACCAAAAACAGACGAAGCAGCTACAAAAAAAGAAGGAACCGAAGATGAAAAGAAAAGCACTAAAGAGGCTACTGAGCTTTCTAAAGAAAACAGAACAAACATCGACGAAAACGGAATATTTGATAGAGCTGTGGTCTTGAAATTAGCTGCACGAAATTACACCGCTTTGATAAAAGGACCCAAAAACAAAGTGTTTATCTCAGAAGTAACTCAAAATAATCCTGGGTTCACAATTCATAACTATGATATTCTCAAAGAAAAATCAACAATCTTCGCAACAGAAATTTCTTCAATGACCACTTCAAATGACAGAAATTCTATTTTACTCTCAAAAAAAGGGGTCTGGAGTATAGAAAACAGTACAGATGAAAAATCTGGTAAAGAGTCACTCAAAACAATGATGAAAATAAAAGTGGATCCAAAGGCTGAAGCCCACCAAATATTTAAAGAAGGATGGCGTTATATGCGTGACTTTTTATATGTAGATAATCTACACGGTGCTCCTTGGGAAGCTATTTACAAATGGTATTCACCTTGGATAGATGATGTAAAGCACAGAACCGATTTAAACTATGTGGTAGATATTATGAGTGGTGAAGTTGCAATAGGACATTCTTATGTTTCTGGTGGTGATTTACCAAATATAAAAAGCGTTCCTGTAGGTTTATTAGGTGTAGACTTAGAAAAAAGTAATGGATTCTATCGGCTTAAAAAAATATACAAAGGGGAACGGTGGAACCCTAGCATTACAGCACCATTAGGTGCACCAGGAATTGATGTGCATAAAGGCGATTATTTGTTAGGAATTAACGGAGTTTCATTAACATCAGAAATGAATCCTTATGTATTATTAGAACAAACTGCAGGGAGAGAAATTTATATAAAAGTGAATGATACTCCATCAGAAAAAAATGCAAGAGAGGTTTTAATTACGCCAACAGCGAGCGAGCGGAGTTTAAGAGCTATCGATTGGGTTGAAAGTAATCGTAGAAAAGTTGATGAGCTTTCTAATGGAAAATTAGCATATGTGTATGTACCAAATACAAGCCAACCTGGGTTTACCTCCTTTAATCGTTATTATTTTTCTCAGCAAGATAAAAAAGGTGTAATCATAGATGAACGTAATAATGGTGGCGGTTCTGCTGCAGATTATATGATTGATATCATGTCTAGAGAAGTCGTTGGTTTTTTTAATAGTAAAAGTGAAAGCAGAAGGCCTTGGACAACACCTATGGCCGGTATTTGGGGACCAAAAGTGATGATTATTAATGAAAGAGCTGGTTCTGGAGGAGATTTACTGCCTTACATGTTTAAAGAGAAAAAAATGGGTCCTTTGGTTGGCACAAGAACTTGGGGTGGTTTAGTTGGAACTTGGGACACGCCACCTTTTATTGATGGAGGAAGAATGGTAGCACCACGTGGTGGATTTTTTGATGTTGACGGAAACTGGGCTGTTGAAGGTGATGGAGTTGCGCCAGACATTGAAGTACATCAAACCCCGAAAGAAGTTTTATTGGGTCAAGACCCACAATTAGAAAGTGCTATTGAAGAAGCTTTAAGATTATTAGAAGGAAACGAGTTCCAACTAAAAGCAGAACCAAAAGCCCCCATTCGTTCTAAACGAGCTAAAGGATATGACAACTAACTTAACTAAAATTCCCACTTTTGTGGGAATTTACTTTTGAAATATAATACTATAAAAAATTGAAAATTACTGAAACTCATAAGGTACCAAAACTAGAAAAAGCGATTCGTTTTCAAGAGTATGGAGTGGGTATTTTCAACACAATTCCAACCAAATCTAGCATTAAAAAAGCCATTAAAAAAGAACTTATTTTTATTGATAGAACTTTAGCCACAACTTCAAAATATATTTCTGGTGGTGAAAAAATTGAACTTTTTGAATCTGAAAATTCTTCAATATTTGAAAGATTAAAATTAGATTTAGAAGTATTGTTTGAAGATGATTATTTGGCAGTAATTTACAAACCTGCAGGAATCTTAGTGAGTGGGAATAAATTTGTAACCATTTCAAACGGATTGTCCCAAAACCTAAAAAAAAGTAAGCAATCAGACGCTGTAAAACCACAACCTATTCACCGACTAGACTACCCTACAAGTGGCCTTTTATTAATAGGTAAAACAAGTTCTGCAATTACCAAATTAGGTGCATTGTTCGAAAATAAAGAAATCAGTAAAACCTATTTTGCAATTACTATTGATAAAATGAACACTAAAGGAACCATAAATTCCGAAATTGATGAAAAGAGTGCGCTTACAGCGTTTAAAGTAATAAAGCAGGTACCTTCAGAACGTTTTAAGTTTTTAAATTTGGTGAAATTACAGCCTAAAACAGGAAGAAAACACCAATTAAGAAAACATTTATTATCCATTGGAAATCCTATTTTAGGTGATAAAGAATATTTTTTTAAAGCTAAAATTTTAAACGGAAAAGGATTGTTTTTACATGCAACTGCATTAGACTTTACACATCCTTTTACGAAGGTTCACATTTCAATTTCAAAAGAGCTTCCCAAAAAATTTATTAAAATTTTTTCTGAAATTTAAATTTTAATAAAGTGAATACCTCGTATTTTCTTTTAAAAATTGATAATTTAGCTTTCTCTATGATTTAATAAAAATGAAAAAGATTTTTAAATTTATTGGAATACTTTTATTGCTTTTAATTTCGGCAATAGGAATTTACTATGTTACCTATAACGAGGCTTTACCAAAAGGAAAGCAAGGTAAAGATGCAGAGGCTTTGGCTCTTAAAATGTTAAATGCGCTGGATGGCGAAGCATATAAAAATACAGAGATTTTAGAATGGAATTTTCAAAATGAACACCATTACAACTGGAATAGAAGCACAAATACTGTTATTATAAAATGGAGTGAAAGTGTAGTTCATTTACTTCTAAATGAACCAACAAATAGTATTGTTGAATTAAAAGGAGTTGAAGTTGAAAATCCAGATCCAAAAATAATTAAGCAAGCACAAGACTTTTTTAACAACGACTCTTTCTGGCTAGTGGCTCCCTACAAAATTTTTGATGTAGGCACAGAAAGACGCATTGTAAAGCACAACGACAAAGACGCGCTATTGATTACCTATACGACTGGAGGAACTACTCCAGGAGATTCTTATTTATGGATTCTAGATAAAAACTACCTTCCTACCTCTTTTAAAATGTGGACAAAAATAATTCCACTAGGTGGTGTTTCTGCAACTTGGTCTGATTGGAAAACAACTGAAACAGGTATAAAACTTCCAACTAAACATACGCTTTCTTTATTTGGATTAGAAATAAGTATGGGCGATGTGAAATCTATAAATGGCAGCGCAAATATTTTAGCCAACAAAATTTTAAAAGCTATAAAGAATGAGGCTTATAAAAAGACACGCTTTTTAGAGTGGAGTTTTGGTGGTAGAAGAAGTTTTAAATGGGACAAAGAAAAAAATATTGTGGATGTTTCTTGGGATACGATTCGTGTAAATCTACGTACTAGAAATAAGGAAAATAGTACTGTATTCTTCAACAATACAAAACAAAAAATTACAGACACCAACCTTGTAAAAAAAGCTTGGGATATTTTTAATAATGATTCTTTTTGGCTCGTAGCACCCCATAAACTATTTGAAAAAGGAATTATTAGAAGCATTCAAAAAGCAGATGGCAAAGACGCTCTTTTAGTAAAATATACAAAAGGGGGGTCTACTCCAGGAGATTCGTATCTTTGGATTTTAGAAGATAACAACATTCCTAAAAGTTATAAAATGAATGTACCAAGTATGAAAATGAATGAAGTTCCGGCTACTTGGGACGATTGGATTACTACAGAAAGTGGTACATTATTACCCACAAGACATACATTTTCTAGCGGTAACACATTAAGCATGGGAACGGTAAAAGGATACAATTAATGAATTCAAAAACAATAGCAAACGGTATTTTAAGAGCTTTAGGAATTATAGTGGGAGTTTTACTTCTTTTTTACTTTCTATACACCATTCAATCTGTAATTGTTTACATAATTATTGCAGGTATTTTGTCTTTAATAGCAAGACCTTTTATTCTTTTTTTAAGAAAAAAATTAAAGTTTCCAAACACCATCGCTGTTGTCTTTGCCATGACTTTAATGTTAGGACTTTTAACTGGTTTAATTTTAATGTTTATTCCCTTAATAACAGAGCAAGGAAAAAGCTTGTCTTTATTAGAAGTAGACAAACTACAAAGGAATGTAAAAGAAATATTCACTGAAATAACTGCTTATTTTTCTTCTAAAGGAATTGATGTTTTAGGGGAGTTAAAAAATGTTGATATTCTTTCTAAGTTTAAAGAAATTCCGAATTTTTTGAATGCAGTTGTTGCTACTGTTGGGTCTATAAGTGTTGGCTTGTTTTCTGTATTGTTTATATCCTTCTTTTTCATGAAAGACAGTCAGTTATTAAAAAACGGTGTCATGACCATTATCCCGAATGGCAAAGAAGGCAGGTTTTCTAAATCCTTAGAAACCATTAATGACCTGTTGTCTAGATATTTTATTGGTTTACTCTTACAGATTACTATTTTATTTGTTTTGTACACCCTTATTTTATTGATTTTTGGCATTGACAATACCATCGTAATTGCTTTTTTATGCGCCCTGTTAAATCTAATTCCTTATGTTGGACCTATGATTGGTGCAGTGCTTATGTTTGTTTTATCGATGACAAGTAATATTGGTCAAGATTTTCAAAATGACATTTTACCCACGACTATTTATGTAATGATTGGTTATTTTATTGCCCAATTAATTGACAATTTCGCAAGTCAGCCAATTATTTTTTCAAAGACTACAAAGTCACATCCCTTAGAAATATTTTTAACTATTATTATTGGTGGTTTACTTTTTGGAGTTGTTGGTATGATTACTGCCGTTCCTATATATACCGCGTTAAAGGTCATTTTAAAAGAATTTCTATCTGATAATAAAATTGTAAAATCTATTACAAAAGATATTTAAATAGTTTTTGAACACAGCCATTTTACATACAAACATTCAGCAATTTATTACTGACAATTTAAAAGCAGATATTACAAAACTGATTTTAAAAGGGAGTCCTTTTGACACTGTTTCAATTCAAGAATTGGCAACTCAAATTGTATCAAAACAAAAAGCAGAACATAAACTTACTTCTTGGTTTCAAACAAAAAACATCTATTATCCTGAAAAACTGAACCTTGAACAAACTTCCTCTGAAAGTACTGCAAACTATAAGGCAAACCTTGTTCATGGAGCATCAATTATTGATATTACAGGTGGTTTTGGAGTGGACTGTTTTTATTTTTCAAAACATTTCAAAACGGTTACACACTGCGAAATTAACAAAGAATTATCGGCCATCGCAACCCATAATTATCAACAATTAAAAGTAAAAAACAGCATCACTTTTTATGGTAATGGCTTAGAATATCTTGCAAATAACAAGAAAAAATTCGATTGCATTTATATAGATCCGTCTCGAAGAGATACTGCAAAAGGAAAGGTTTTTCTACTTAAAGATTGCGAACCCAATGTACCCGAGAATATTGATTTGTTATTCTCAAAAACAAGTCAAATCCTTGTTAAAACCGCTCCTATTTTAGACATTACAAGTGCCATCCAAGAATTAAAGTTCGTAAAAGAAGTGCATGTAGTTGCGGTTCATAATGAAGTAAAAGAATTGTTGTTTTTATTAGAAAAAGACTTCGAGGCGGCGATACAAATTAAAACAGTAAATATTGGTAAAAATGAAAGGCAATCCTTTCATTTTAAATACAAAGAAGATCTTTATTCAGCCTATTCTAAGCCACTTTCTTATTTGTATGAACCCAATGCTGCCATTTTAAAATCTGGCGGATTTCATCAAGTTACAAATCAACTTAACATAGAAAAACTACACCAGCATTCTCATCTTTACACAGCAAACATTCTTTTAGATTTTCCAGGCAGAAGGTTTAAAGTTGAACATGTTCTTCCTTATCACAAAAAGAAATTAAAAAAATTACTCTCTGGAAATAAAGCAAATATTACCATTAGAAACTTCCCTAAAACGGTAGCACAAATAAGAAAAGAAACCAAGATAACAGAAGGTGGCACTGTATTTATCTTCTTTACAACCAATTTTAAAAATGAATTGGTTGTATTAATTTGCCACAAAATTGTCTAATTTTATTTAGATCTTTCTAAAGGACCAACTTCGCTTATTTTTAGTAGATTTGTGGTAAAGCTTCTTATTTCATGCAAACAATTTCTTATCAGGGTTTAAAAATTACGAATCTAATTCAGAAAAAAATTGAAGATGATTTGGTTGTTGAAGCACCTTTGCAAATAAATATAAATAGTGAGGCATACACCGTTGTTATGAGAACTCCTGATGACGATATCGAATTGATTAGAGGCTTGTTATTTGCAGAAGATATTTATAAAAGCAAGACCAACTTTGAAGCAACCATAGAAAAAGAAGAAAATAACATTCCTTCCATTATAAATATAAGCATTTCTAAAGAAAATTTAGGAAAAGGATATCTCAATAAAAGAACCTTATTGTCTGTTTCTTCTTGTGGAATTTGTGGCAAAAAAGAATTGAAAGACATTGAACTAACTGGAAATAAGTTAGGTGTAGAAACAAAACTAACTGCATCCATAATTCATGAAATGTTTATTAAAATGCATTCTTTTCAAGAAACTTTTAAAAAATCTGGGGGAAGCCATGCTGCTGCAGTTTTCAATAAAAAAAATGAGTTACTAACTATTAAAGAAGACATTGGTAGACACAATGCTGTAGATAAAACCGTTGGAAACTTGTTGCTGGAAAACAACTTAAAATGTGCCAATTACTTGTTCGTAAGTGGTAGGGTTTCTTATGAGATTGTATCTAAGGCTTTTATTGCTAAAATACCGATTATTGTTGCCGTTTCTGGGTGTTCTTCCTTGGCGGTAGATTTTGCAAAAGAATTTGGCATTTGCTTGATTGGGTTTACTCGAGAAAATAAAATGACCATCTACGCCAATCCTTCTTATATTAAAAAATAGAAAAGCCATGTCAAAAAAAATAAATGCCCAACCTCCAGAAAAATTAACAGGCATTCAGTTGCATGAAATCCCGAGTTCTGCTGTTGGTTTTAAGGCTATAAAATCTTCTATAAATGTGATTTTAAGTGAGGTTGGCCTTGTAAAAGGAATTCAACTTTTAAAAAATATAAATCAGAAAAAGGGTTTTGACTGCCCAGGTTGCGCTTGGCCAGATCCTGACGCAAAACGTGCGTTTTTAGCTGAATACTGCGAAAATGGAGCGAAAGCAGTGGCTGAAGAAGCAACTAAAAACAAAGTTTCTCCACTTTTTTTTGCTACACATTCCGTCGCTAAATTGTCTGAATTATCTGATTATGAAATTGGTAAAAGTGGTAGAATTACACAACCAATGTATTTGCCAGAAGGAAAAGATCATTATGAAGAAATTTCTTGGGAAGCTGCCTTTACTTTAATTGGAAAAGAACTAAATAATTTAAAATCACCCGATGAAGCAGTTTTTTATACTTCAGGAAGAACCAGCAATGAAGCGGCTTTTCTATATCAATTATTTGTAAGACAATTTGGAACCAACAACTTACCAGATTGCTCTAATATGTGCCATGAATCAAGCGGAGCGGCCCTAACAGAAACGTTAGGGATTGGAAAAGGCTCTGTTACTTTAGAAGACTTTAAGCACACCGATTTGGTAATTGTTATCGGACAAAACCCAGGAACCAATCATCCGAGAATGTTAACTGCACTTGGAGAAACTAAAAAAAGTGGTGGTAAAATAATTACAGTAAACCCGTTGCCAGAAGTTGGTTTAATGAATTATAAAGATCCACAGAATCCACTAAAATGGATCGGATCTGGACAAGATTTAACAGACCTCTTTTTACAAATAAAAATAAATGGCGATGTTGCTTTGCTAAAGATTATTTTAAAATTAATGAAAGCAAGGGAATTAGAAAATCCTGGAAGTGTTTTTAATCACACTTTTATCAACGAAAAAACGGCTGGTATTGAAGAAATGTTAGCTGATTTAGACTTGTATTCTATTGAAGAACTACTCCCACAAACAGGGGTTTCTTTAGAAAAAATAAAAGAAGCAACAGCATTAATTATCCATAACGAAAAAATTATCATCTGCTGGGCAATGGGCTTAACACAGCACAAAAACGCTGTAGACAATATTCGAGAATTGGTTAATATTCTCTTATTAAAAGGAAGTATTGGTAAAAAAGGCGCTGGAACTTGCCCTGTTCGTGGACATTCTAATGTTCAAGGAGATAGAACGATGGGAATTTGGGAAAAAATGCCAGACAGCTTTTTAGATAAATTAGATTCAGCATTCGATTTTAAATCGCCCAGAAAACACGGTTTAGATGTGGTTGCTTCCATTGAAGCAATGCACCAAGAAAAAGTAAAAATTTTTATTGGTATGGGTGGTAATTTTGTGTCGGCAACACCAGATACAGAATTTACTGCAAATGCCATGAGGAATTGTGATTTGACAGTTCACGTTTCTACGAAATTAAATAGGAGTCATTTAATTCATGGTAAAAAAGCATTAATTTTACCTTGTTTGGGTAGGTCTGAGAAGGATTTTCAAGCGACTGGAGAACAATTTATATCGGTAGAAAACTCTATGGGAATTGTTCATCAGTCGCGTGGTCATTTAGAACCACACTCAGAAAAACTATTCAGTGAATCCGCAATTGTGGCCGGTTTGGCAAATGCTACTTTAAAAAATTCAAAAACCAATTGGACTGCTTTAATTTCTAATTATGATTTTATTCGGAATAAGATTGAAGCGGTTATTCCTGGATTTGAATATTATAATAAACAAGTGCGTGTGAAAGGTGGATTTTATTTACCGAATAATGCAAGAGAAAACGACTATACACCTACAGCAACCGGTAAAGCAAATTTTTCTTTGAATATGCCTTCAGATTTAAAACTAGAAGCGCATCAATTTATGATGATGACCATACGCTCTCATGACCAATACAATACTACTATTTACGGCCTAGATGACAGATATCGAGGTGTTTTAAACGAAAGAAGAGTTTTATATATGAATGCTGATGACATGGAAAATCAAAATTTAAAATCTTTAGATTTGGTAGATCTAAAAAGTCATTTTAATGGTGAAGAAAGAATTGCAAAAGGCTTTTTAATAGTAAAATACAAAATTCCCAAACAATGCACAGCAACCTATTTTCCTGAAGCAAATGTTTTAGTTCCGCTTAAAAGTGTTGCTAAAATTAGCAATACACCGGCATCTAAGACAGTTATTATAAGTATTGAAAAAAGATAATTTATAT
>JBLHIE010000049.1:0-11859 GCA_047614925.1 Arenicella sp. | reverse complement strand
TCTTCTCCTTTGGCAGACAAAATGGCCACTAAGTGATATATTTGAGTAATTTCATTTTTTAATACACACCTTTTAAGAGCATCAAAGTCCGTAACATCTAAAACTTCAAAATTTCCTTCAAAACTTGAGTTTCTTCTTAAATCTGATGCAATCACATTTTGAAAACCATGTTTTTGTTGCAATTGCGTTGTTAAAACAGTACCCAGTTGTCCTCCAGCACCTGTTATTAAAATTTTATCCGTTCTCATTATTGAATAATTTTATGAATACTTGATTTTTTTTTGGTGATTTTTCTACTGCTAACATGTATCACTAAAACATAAACCCTTAATAAACAGGTTTTTGATTGGTTTTAAATTTATTTTTTCTCCCTAAAGAGCACACTTTACTTTGTAAAATAAATTTACCAGTACCAATAACGAATCAATCTTTGCAGTACTGCCAAGATAAGAGTTATTCATCTCTAAAACCAACATATCTTCTATTGGATTGGGGCATACTTTAAAAGGGGTTAAGACCACTGTATCTCTGCCGTTGAATTTTTTTTTCTTCATTAAAAAAAAACATAAAAGACACTAGTTATCACATTTGTATTTCATAGAACGCTTGTTACTTTTATTAATGATAAAACAAATAAGAAGGTCACTACTGGTCATACTCAATAACCCATTTTTAATCTCTTAATCATGCAAATATAGTACATGATAAGTTCGATTCATAAGGTGCATTTATATAAAAAAGAGGTGTATCTGCACAAAATAAATTTATTGAGTTGTCATTTAATTTTGATGCATTAATCCTTTTAAAACAAGTAATATGCAACAAATTAAATACAAGATATACTAAACTTTATAAAATAACTACCTAATGATGCTGCCTGTAAATCTTATTTAGCAAAATTAAATGGCAGGATGGTTTTAGTTGTTGTAAGTATGGACACTAAAAGGCTGTGAAAAATCAGGTTATAATTATCACTGCTGTGCATGTTATTATGTGGAAAGTGCGACAGCAAAATCATTTGGCAGAGATAGGCTTTTATTAAAAACAATATGCTACTTCTCTTTGTATCCTGAAGATAAGTTGCCTGTTTACTTATTCTTTTACCTAAAACTAAAACATTGGTTTGACTAAAGGTAATTTTAAATCAGATACAGGTTTCTCTTCAGACACTAAAAGATTCCTAAACAATAACAGTTGCTGGAAGAAAATAAATTCTTTTATCTTTGTTGCTTTCAAAACGATGCATAGATGAATATTGAAGATTTAGTTGGACAGTTTCAAATACTAGGTAGCAATCAAGATGAAACTGAAAAAACATACAAAGGAACGCTCGATTTAGCTTTAGATGTAAACAACAGAATTGTAGCAAAGTGGCTGATACATAAAAGTCAAGAACAATTTGGAACTGGTTTTTTCAAAGATAATATTCTAGTAATCAACTTTAATTACCAAGGTGATGAAAACACCATTTACAAAGGTGTTGCAGTATATCGCTGCATTTCAAAAGATGTTTTAGATGGTTTTTGGTCCGAGAAATACGGGAATCCGTTATTTTTAGGAGAAGAGCGTTGTTTTAGAATAACAGAAGACACCCTTTTAAATTAAGAATACTTTTATTGCTTCTTTACGTTGTCTTTTATTTTTTTCGACTTACTCGCGCTCTTTAAAGATTTAGATTTCTTTTTCTCTGGCATCTTTCCTTTAATTCTATCTTTCTCTACATTAACGTCTACCATAAAATCTGAATTGAACGTAAATTCTTTTGCCAATTTAATAAAAGTTAAAGCCTTTTCATATTCTCTTAATTGTTCATATAAATTAGCTTTTTTAAGATATAATACCGCTTTATCAGAACCTTTTACCGTCAAACCAAAGTCAATAAACTCTTCTGCTTCTTTGTAATCTTCGTTCCATAAAAGCGTATTAATGTAGGGCGTGTATACTTCGAAAGCACGAATATCTGCTGCCAAAGCAAGCTTAAAATAACCAACAGCTTCGTCATATTTATAAAGTTTTTCTGCATACATTCGACCCATTAAAGTGAGGGCCATTGTATTCTTATCATCTGCAGACAAAGCGTAATTTAAGGCCTCCATGACTTCCTCTAAATCGTATGGATAGTTTTCTAATGCTTTAAATATGTAGTTATTTGTTAATGTTCCCATACTGCCTTAATTTTGTACTTTAAACTATATTACTGCAAAAATACTTCTTCTAACTCTCTAAAATGAATATTTCTATTATTATTTCTTAATATTTAATAGTGCTTTTTAAAGATTTACTTCTGGTTTCTTGCAAGTACCGTTTACAAAAACATAAATAAAAGTTTCATCTTCGGTAAACTTATAGCTTAACAAGGGTACTGTATTATTTTCTTCTGAAGTTCCTGCAATTAAAATATTAGGTGCATAGTTTTTAATTAAACTTTTATTTACTTCTAAAGCAACATTACCGGCTATCACAACTTCATAAAAAGGTTTTGTAAAATTGGTCATTAGATGCAACCAATTGCTATAATTCCCTGGACTCGTTTTAACATCTTCCTTTATATTGTTTAGCATTTGCTCTGAAATCTTTAAGTACTTATTATTGCTGTAATAATGTCCTAATTTAAACAAGCTATTCGCTATTAATGAGTTTGATGCTGGTATTACTCCGTCAATAACCTCATATTTTCTAGCAATTAAATTTTGGTCTTTTTTAGAAGTAAAATGAAACATTCCATTCTTCTCATTAAAAAAATTGGCAAATAAATACGCCATTAATTCTTTCGAACTAGTCAACCATTTTTCATCTAAGGTAACTTCGTATAAAGAAATATAAGCTTGAATTAGTGTCGCATAGTCTTCTGAATATGCGTTTATAGTACTCAACCCGTTTTTAAAATTCCGATTCAAACCTCCGTCTTTTCTTCGTTGTTTTTCGATGATAAAATTAGCGTTTTTAAGCGCCATTTCTAAATATTCTAAGTTTCCGAAAGCACGGTAAGCATCTACATAACCTTGTATCATTAATGCATTCCATGAAGTAAGTACTTTAGCATCTAAATTGGGCTTACTTCTTTTATTTCTTGCGGTTTTTAAAATTTTTTTCCAAGTATTAATTTTATCATTTAAAGCAAATAATGATAGTTTGTGTTTTGAAGCAAATGCTGTTTTTGATGTGTTTCTTATCAAAACATACTTCTCCTTTTCCCAAAAACCATAACTATTAATATTATAAAAGTCTTTAAAAAGTTCAAAATCACTTCCTAAAATTAACTGCAGTTCTGCTTCCGTCCATTCATAAAAGGCACCTTCCTCCTTTTCTCCTAATTTATTTTTGCTATCTGCATCTAATGATGCGTAAAAAGCACCATTCTCAGCCGTTAGTTCCTCTTTTATAAAATTTAAAGATGCTATGACAACCTCTTTATATAAATCGTTTTTGTTCGTTATATATGCTTTTGCATATATACTTACCAATTGCGCATTGTCATATAACATTTTTTCAAAATGGGGAATGTGCCATTTTTCATCTACAGCATATCTAGAAAAACCTCCAGCAACTTGATCATAAATACCACCATAGGCAATTTTTGTTAATGTATTGTTTAGGTATGCCGTTACTTTTGCATCCTTAAACTGATACCCATATCTTAATAAAAAGTCTAAAGAATTTGGCATTGGAAATTTAGGTACACCTTTAAATCCGCCATATAGTGTGTCTATCTGGGTTCTCCAAACATCTACCGCCTCTACAATGTCTTTTTCTACAAAATTTGGCGTTTTTTTATTTAGAGCTATTAACTGAGATTCTTGAATTCCTTTGGTTAGGTTTTCTGCAAATGCAATTGCTTTCTCTGGTGCTTCTTTATACAATTTAGAAATACTAATTAACACTTTAGACCATTGCACTTTTGTAAAATAGGTACCACCAAAAATGGGTCTTCCGTCTGGAAGTGCAATACAGTTTAAAGGCCAACCACCACTACCTGTCATTAATTGAACAGCGTTCATGTATACTTTATCTACATCTGGTCTTTCTTCTCTATCTACTTTTATACACATAAAATTAGCATTCATAATTTTAGCAATAGAATCGTTTTCAAAACTCTCTTCTTCCATTACATGACACCAATGACAAGCAGAATAGCCTACTGAAATAATAAGTAGTTTATTCTCTTTCTTTGCTAATGCTAACGTTTTAGAATTCCAAGCTTTCCAATTTACTGGATTGTAGGCGTGCTGTAATAAATAAGGACTTGTTTCATGTATTAAAGCATTACTTGTCTTCAAAATTTTCATTTCTTTATTAGAACAACTTGCAACAAGCAATAAACAGAATAAAAAAGAAAAAGATTTTAGAGTAGTTTTCAATTGAATTATATTTTAAAAAATAAAGATGTTAAATTCCTTTAATGTTATTAGATAAATCGATTAAAATATACAGCATAAAAAAACGCTCAAAAATAAATTTTGAGCGTTTTAAATAATTTAAAGGTTACTTGTGTTTACTCTTTTACAAACTTCATAGAACCTACAGCATTATTTGCTGTATATTTTAAGATATAAATACCTCTACTTAAGCCAGAAACATCTAAAGTACTAGTCTTTGCATTTACAGTAAAAAATTTAATTTTCTTTCCTAATACATTATAGATCGTAGCACCTTCTATTGTGTTTTTTGCAGAAATGTTTAATGTTCCTTTTGCTGGGTTTGGATATAAACTAACGTTTACAATGTTGTTTTTATCTGTGCTTAAAGGAGACCCAGTATAAAAATAAATATTATCCAAATAAATATCTAAAGATCCATCTGCATTTGCTCCATCAAAACCATAAAACTTCATTTGAAAAATTTTACTTAAATCCAAATTTGTGAAATCTGACAAAGCAATATCTACAGAACTCCATTCTCCATCACTTGAAGTGATATTAACGCGTTTAGAAGCACCGCCTGTGGCTATTAAATCAAGACCTACGTTCTGCGCTTGTGCCCAAATGTCTAAATGTAACATTGTCATACCAGATAAATCTGTTTCAGGAAACTGAACTCCTTGATAGTCAAATGCTGGTAATTTAAGAGCTAAATCATTCTCAAAAACTACTGGAGTAACATTACCTGAACCCCCGCCCCAATTTGGAAAGTCTACGCCTGTGATGTCTTCATATACACTAGCAGCGTCTGTTGTTTTAGAATATATTGAAATTACATCTGCAGCATTTCTTGCAGGAGCCGTTGGAGCTGCTCCAGTAGGTGGTACCTGAACTGACACAGGATCTGCACCAAGAGTTATACTAGAAATTAGATAATCTGTAACAATAGCATTATAGTCACTTCCTGTTCCTTGTTGGCCAAAATCCATAAAAATTATAATTTGAGACCAAGCTTCAGCACCAGAAACACCAAAATTAAAGGTTACGTCCTGTGAACCAGAACCAACACTCTTTCCTGTTATCTGAGTACCTGCAGCAGAACCACCAGCAAAACTAGCTCTGATTAAGTGTGTACGCTCTTCTCCATCAGCAACTCCTATAGGGTTCATAGTTACTGTAAATGTATTATTAGCATTATCCATTAAAGAGAAAGTTTCTGTTAAATCAAGAAATGCTTGATCATACGCCTGTCCATTTCCATTAAACCTCATTTTTCCATCTTCCATAACTACAGAACCACCCTCACCAGCACCATTATGGGTAAATAATTGGCTAGCATCACTAAAATCTAAAGGCAATTTAATTTCTGGACATGCATCACAGGTACCTCCACAGTCAATCCCTGTTTCGTCCCCGTTTTTAATACCATCTGTACAAGTAGCTGCAGCTGGTTCAGTTTGTACTATATCATCAAAATAAAATGTAGCTGCTTCCGAACCATCTCCTTGAGCATTGCCAGGCATATAAGGAATCATAACTAAATCTGTAAGGTTTGTAGCCGTTACACCTGAAAAATCGAAAGTTAAAATCTCCCATTCTCCTGTCTTGGTAGTAAAAGATAACTTTGCTCCACTACTAGCGCCAGTACCCTCAGCTTTAAACTCAATTTTAGAACCTATAGGTGCTGTAGTGTAAATTCTTACTTCAATATTCGACTTCGTTGAGAAATCAAAAGGAGTGTCTAAAACAATCTTAGCACCTGCCCAAACTTGACCAGCTCCTTTCACTAATTTTGCTAAATTTGTACTTGTATTTCCTGTCGATTGGGGGGCAACAACAGCTTCAACTGTCATAACTCCTCCGTCAAATCCTACCAAGTCAGCGGTAACTGGACTAGTCTCAAAGTCTAAAGGAAGATCTTGTGCATAACTAAAAGTAATAGTTAGCATTATTAATAATAAAGTAATTTTTTTCATAATTATAAGTTTTTAAATTGTTCTATATCAATATTAACTTTATTATATTCTAATTTACCAACAACCCACACATCAAAAAACATACACTTCTAAAATAATTGAATATCCATTGAAAAAAACATCGCATAACACTTGCCTGTAAACAATTATTTTTAATTTTAGTTCTTCAATAAAGCTAAAAAACTAAAAGTAAAAAAGTGTTTTGTATTGCTAATGTTGCAGTAAAGCAGCCCAAAAAATGAATTATTGTGTATTTTTTATGAAAAATGATTATAGAATAGTGACAAATACTTACTTTTTTTTTAAATATTTCAAAAAACAAAAAGAGCGTTTTTATTTACCTGAAGCCCTAAATACGGAAAATGCAGTATTGTTATTTGTTCCTACAAATATTGGTGCTTAGTAAACCGTAATAGGAAGAATTGATGTCGGGTATCTTGGCGTGTAAAACCCATTCTCTTTCGTTGAAAAGAATTTTAGATTATTTTTCTACTCCCTAAAAACACCGCCAAATCCCGCATCATACCTTGTGGTCTCTACCTCCACACTATAATGTTTTCCTATCAGTATTATATCTTTAAAGTCATCTGCATTAAAATTTCTTATACTCCATAACTATTTATCTTCATCTATACAGCGCTAAACAAGCATATATATAAAGATACAGGAAGCTTTCTAAAATTAATTTAGGAAGACACAGCTAAATGCTGTTAATTATTCTAATCCACCAATTAATTCTTTTGGATTCAAATCTCTTTTTGAAGTATTGCAAGAAGAAAATAAAACAGTAGAAAGCACTGCAAATAATGCTTTTAAAAGAAAGAAATTTATTTTTATAATCTGAAATAATAAGAGCGTAAATATAAAAATATTTTAGCTGTTTTGTATTACAAAGCAGCTAGATTTAAAACTGTCGTTTTAATATGCTAAGAACATTATATAAGAAAAGTGAGTTTTCTAAAAATTAGAAAACTCACTTTATATAATTTTAAAAAAACTGATTAATTAAAACTTCAAGTTTTCATGTTTGTCCCATAATCCCCAATATGCGCCAACAACGCCTTCATCGCCTACTTTCCAAGATTCATCAAATGAAGAGAAATAAAAGAGTTCTATATTGTCTTTTGCAGACCAGGCTTGTGCGTTAATAAAATACTTCATAGCATTTTCTTCTGAAGAATGTGCCCCTTTTAAACTTTCTCCTTTACTTGGCCAACCAGACTCTGTAATAATTACTTTTTTACCTTGTGCTGCATGGCTCGCTTGTAAGAACATTTGTTGCATGTGGTTTAAAGAATGGTCAATATTACACCCTTCCCAATATGGATAGCAGTTTGCTAAAATCACATCGGAAGCTTCCACCAATTCTGGATGCCTTGAGAACTCATAATATGCATCTACATAACCTACTTGAACTTTAGGTAATGCTTTTTTTACACGTTTCAAATACCCCAACAATTGTTCTAACGTTAACTCGTTTCTATACAATACCTCGTTCCCTACAGCGGCAATATCTACACAGCCTTCTTCTCCTAGTTGAATTAAAGCAATAATCTCTTCTTCATTCTTTTCTAAATCGCCACTTAACCAAGCACCCACTATATTTTTCATACCATGCTTATGTGCAATACGAGGTATGTGTTCATTGCCTTCTATACAAGAAAATGAACGCACCCATTTGGCATAGGGTTTTATGATTTTAATTCTTCTCTCTACTTGTTCTTCTGTAATAACATCGCCAGGTCCCTGCCCATCTTCATACATACTAAAGCAAACACCATGCATCCCTTTTTTTAGTGTCTCTCTCCAGGTTTTCATTAACTCTTTATCTGAATAATCAGTAAAATTAACACCTTTGTCCGTGCTAAATTCAATTCCTAATTCTACAAAACGCTCTTGACTGTTTGAAAAATATTGCTCTTTTCTGTAAGACATTGGTTCTATTTTATTTAAATGATTAGAATGTTAAAAATTAGATTTCGTTTTCTGATTTTCGGAGATATTTTTTTTTAATATATTAACTGTATTTTAATTTCTCATTTTTATCCCAAATTCCCCAACGAGCACCTAACTCTCCTTCTACTCTTGCCTTCCACGATTCGTCAAAAGAAGAGAAATGCATCATTTCAATTTCTGATGTATTTGCCCATTCTTGCGTTTCAATAAAATATTTCATGGCATTTAACTGAGAAGGATGCGCATCTCCAACACTTTGCCCCTGACTCGGCCAACCTGTTTCTGTAATAATTACTTTTTTACCATTCGCAACCTGCTTTGTAATTGCATGCATTTGTCTTAAATCTGTTAAGGAATCTTGAATACTAGAACCTTCCCAAAACGGATAACAGTTTGCTAAAATAACATCTGATATTGCTACTAAATTGGGTCTTTTATAAAATTCATGATACGTATCTACACACCCAACAGGAATATCTAAACCTTTTAATGCCTCTTTTACTCTTGTAATATATTCTAACAGCTCTTCTTCTGTAACATCATTTCTTAACAACACTTCATTCCCAACTGCAGCGATATCCACTACTCCAGATTTCGCAAGTGCAATCAATGCCACTATTTCTTTTTCATTCCTCTCTTTATCACTGCTAATCCAAGCACCAACCACGGTTTTTAAACCTTTTTCGTGTGCTATTTTTGGAATCATTTCATTCCCTTCTGTACAAGCAAAAGAACGTACTGTTTTTGTATAAGAAGAGATAACGTCCATTCTTTTGCGAATTTGACTCTCTGTTAAGATATCTCCAGCGACTTGTCCCTCGATATACGGACTAAAACAAAGTCCATTTAAAGTTTTATTTAAGGTAATTACAAACATTTTCTTGGTTGCTTCCAAATCTTTATTGCTAAAATCTATTTGTTGAAAAGCTGCCAATGGTGCATTATTTTGAAATAACGCCGCCAATCTGCCTCCTCCGTATCCTGAAGTAACCTCTTTTACTACTTTTCTCCTTTTTAACTCTGCGCTCACCTCTATCGCCTTTTCTTCTGTAAGGTCATAATCACGCATAATCCACATAGCGTATAAAGTTCCTGCAATAGGTAAACCAGAAAAGAATGCACGCAAACCAATAATAGCACCTTCTTGTTCCGTAGACGGAATGCCCTCCTGGAAACCAATAATCGTAAGAATAATTCCACTAAGCGCTCCAGCGATAGCAAAACCAAACTTCACCATCCACCAATAAATAGCTCCAAAAATACCTTCTCTTCTTTTTCCTGTATTCAATTCATCTAAGTCTATCACATCTGATGTCATTGACATCATTAAAGTAAATAAACTTCCAATGCCAAAAGAAAAGAATGGCAATGCAAAAATAAACATATAGGGTTTGCCCGGAATCAATAAAAACCAAAGCAATACATAGCCAACTATAGAAATTCCTTGGGACCAAATAAATGCATTTTTCTTTCCAAACTTACGAGACATCCAAGCAACAATGGGAATGACCATAAAAGTTGTTGACAATGCACCTAAACAACCAAATAATGAAGGCCAATAGCCAGCATTTGCTGCCGCTGCATCTCCATTAAATAATTGGTATACAATGACAAAGAAAGTAAATGTAGCAACCGTATTAAATGCATTAAATATTAAAAATGTCGAAACACATAACTTTTGAAAAGATTTAATTTTTAAAGCCTCTTTAAACCCTAATATAATTTCATTGAAACTACTTTTAATGTTGTTCAGTGATAAATCTGCATACTCTTCATTTAAAGTGGACTTACTCTTAATAAATAATGCCGGTACCATTGCACAAATCATAAAAATGGCTCCAACCCAAATAGCTAGTGTTCTTGTAGCTTCTTCTGCTGTTTCAAACCATCCGTCTGCACCATTAATATACATAACAACCCAGAACCAAGGTGCAATTACCCAAGCCCATTGTCCTATCCATTGCGCCACTGCCATGATACTTGTACGTTCATGGAAGTCATCACTCATTTCATAACCCATGGCCACGTATGGCACAGAAAAAATAGTAAGGCCCAAGTAAAAGGCAAGAGACCAAAACATAAAATATATAAAATTGTAAACAACACCACTTTCTATATGGAGTTGCCACATGATTGCAAATGAAATTCCCATAATTATAGCACCTATAAAGACATATTGTCTTCGCCGGCCCCACTTAGATTTTGTATTGTCTGAAATAAATCCCATGATAGGATCTGTAAAAGAATCAAATATTCTAGGAAAAAAGTAAATGATACCCCACATCCAACCAGGAAAACCTAAGTTTTGCACCAAAACCACCATAAAAATACCCAAAGCAGCAGGAAACATCTGATTGGCAAGCATCCCTAAGCCAAAGGCAATTTTTTGCCCCATAGCAACTTTACTTTTTGTTTCTATTGTGTTAGACATGTATCTATTGTGTTTTTAGTTAATTGATTTTATTAATTATTGAATAATAATGGTTTGAATTGCTTGTTCAGCTATAGAAATAGCAACACTTTTATCATCAAGTATTAGTTTTATGTTTTTCTTTACTTTGCCTTCATTAAATACAACTACTGCTATCGTGCCGTCTACATTTTTTGCTGCAGTTATTAATAAGTCTTTGTCAGGATTATGAATACCAATACGCACAGCATTGGGTCTAATAAATCTGCTAAAATGAGACAGTGTATAAAAGATAGGTGTAAAATAAACTTCGTCTTTTTCTGGATCTACAATTACTGGCGCCACACACCAATTTTTAAACCAGTTTGGGCCACCTTGCGTGTCTAAAACCATATTCCAATCGATCCAGCCATCTACATAATTATTTAGACAACCAATAATATCTCTCGCATATCTATTTACAGGCGCGTACTTTGGATGCAAGTATTTGTCTTTTTCTGGTGCCCAATCCCAACCCCAATCGGTTGCTTCTTTTTTCCAATACCAAGCATCATCTTGCCATTTTGGAATTTCTGAATCTACACAAGCTTCAGACTGAATTAAATATTTATTAGGTGCTTTTTTGTGTGCATACTGCAACTCCTCAGGAAAATAATCATAGGTGCTTGCATACCAGTGAATTGCAGTACCGTCAAAATATTTTGAAGTGGCTTCATTTTTAAACTGAGCATCTACCCATTCTTTTAAATGCTCTCTGTTTTGATCGTATCCTAAAATCTTTGTTGTGTGTCCATCTGCTTCTAATTTTGGTCCTAAATGGTGCTGCACAAAGTTTGTCATTTCATCAGGAGAATAATGCATACTTTCCCAATTATTGCCATTTCCTAAAGGTTCATTTTCTACTGTAAAACCCCAAATATCTATCCCTTCTTCTTTGTAAGCGTCTACGTATTTAGAGAAAAATAATGCCCAAGTATCATAATATTTTGGTAATAATTTACCTCCTACCCAAGCGTTGTTGTCTTTCATCCAAGGAGCCGCTGTCCATGGGGAAGAAAGTATTTTAAATCCGTCTTTAGAAACTGCCATCGCATCTTTAATCATCGGAATAATGTCGTCTTTATCTTCTTGAATAGAAAAGTGTTTCAACTCCATATCG
>JBLHIE010000048.1:0-12104 GCA_047614925.1 Arenicella sp. | reverse complement strand
AAACAATGCAACTATTTTATAATTCTGAAATTTCTATAGACACCAAACAAATAACTTTTGACAAAATTGAGAGTAAACACATTGTGCGTGTTTTAAGGAAAACCGAAGGCGATATTCTTAAAATAACCAACGGTAAAGGCTTTTTGTTTGATGTTGAAATTAGCTTTGCAAACGATAAGAGGTGCTCTGCAATCATTATACATGCAGCAAAAAAACCAAAACCTTGGGAGTATTATGTACACATTGCCATTGCACCGACAAAGAATAATGACCGCATAGAATGGTTTTTAGAGAAAGCAACAGAAATTGGTGTCGATGAAATTACGCCAATAATTTGCTCTAATTCTGAGCGTAGAATTGTAAAATTAGATCGATTTGAAAAAATTATTCAATCTGCTATGAAACAGTCTTTAAAATTCACATTGCCTAAACTGAATGCGCCCGTTAGATTTAATGACTTTATCCAGCAAGATTTTGAAGGAGAAGTATGCATTGCCCATTGTGAAGAACTTGAAAAAAACACTTTAAAATCTGTTATAAATCCTGCAGAGAAAACTACGATTCTCATAGGACCAGAAGGTGATTTTTCCAAAGAAGAAATACAAAAAGCACTGGCAAATAAATTTACTCCTATTTCTTTAGGTAAAAGTAGATTGCGCACGGAAACTGCAGCTTTAGTTGCTGTTCAAATTGTCTCCTTTATTAATGAGTAATTTAGTATATTGCTCTTATTAAGTATTCAGATTTATGAAACAAATACTAATCATAATTATAACCTGCTTTTTTAATATGGTAAGCGCACAAGACGTTGCCATTTTAAAATACAACGGTGGTGGAGATTGGTACTCAAACCCAACTGCAGTTCCTAATTTAGTAACCTTTGCAAATACAACTATTAAAACAAATATTTCTAAAAATCCACAAGCAGTCGCTGTTGGAAGTGCCGATGTTTTTAACTTCCCACTATTATTTATGACAGGTCATGGAAATATTTTATTTTCTGATGATGAAGTAGAAAATCTGAGAAATTATTTAATTTCTGGCGGATTTTTACATATTTCAGACAATTACGGATTTGATAAATTTATACGAAAAGAAATAAAAAAAGTATTTCCAGTTTTAGACTTTAAAGAAATTCCGAGCAATCACCCTATTTATAATCAAACATTTAAGTTTTCCAACGGAATACCAAAGATTCATGAACATGACAAGAAACCACCACAAGGTTTCGGGATTTTCTATGAAGGAAGACTGGTGATTTTTTATGATTATGAAACCGATTTAAGTGATGGATGGGAAGATGAAATGATACATAACAACCCTAAAAGTGTAAGGGAAAAGGCCTTAAAAATGGGTGCAAATATTATTGAATATGCTTTTAAGAATTGAAGGTTTTAAATAAGAAGAAATTTGAAACAGGAAACAAGAATCAAGACAACTCATTAAAAGGTCTAGAACTAAATTAAAAAAAAGCTCAAAATAATAAATTCAAAACTTGAAACTTGAAACCTGAAACCTGAAACAAAAAATTTAAACCATGCAAACTGAAATAGACATAGATGCTATTAAAATAAACTTTGATTCTAGTGGTTTATGGGTTTTAAACATTGCCATTGGCATTATTATGTTTGGCGTTGCTTTGGGTATTTCTATAGACGATTTTAAAAGGCTTTTAAAAAAACCTAAAATTCTTTTTGTGGGTGTTTTATCTCAATTTATCTTATTGCCAGCATTTACTTTTCTAGCCATCATAATTATCGAACCACATCCTAGTTTTGCATTAGGAATGATCATGATTGCTGCTTGTCCTGGTGGAAATATTTCTAACTTTTTCAGTAAAATGGCCGGAGGAAATGCTGCCTTATCTGTAAGTTTAACCGCATTTGCAACGCTTATTTGTATTTTCATGACTCCTTTTAATTTACAATTTTGGGGTAGTTTATATGAACCTACGAATGCCATTTTAGAAACAGTCTCTTTAAACCCTTTAGATCTATTTAAACTCGTCTCCTTAATATTAGGAATTCCTTTAATTTTTGGAATGTTGATAAAGCACTACAATTCTGAAATGGCGGGTAAAATAGAACACGTACTAAAGCCATTGTCTATGCTGGTTTTTATTGCACTAATTTTTATTGCTTTCTCTCAAAACTTAGAGGTGTTTGCAAATCATATTCACCGTGTACTATTCTTAGTGATTTTACATAATATTTTTGCTTTTATTTTGGGCTTTTATACTGCTAAAAGCTTCGGTTTAAATACCCAAGACACCAAAACAATTGCGATGGAAACCGGCATACAAAACGGCGGTTTGGGCCTGTTACTCATATTCGGATTCTTTGAAGGATTAGGAGGAATGGCCTTACTGGCCGCTTTTTGGGGGATTTGGGATGTTTTTTCAGGAATCCTTTTAGCAACGTATTGGGGCAGTATCAAAAAAAATAAAGCATGATTCAAAAAACTTGGTTTACACTTGTTTGGAGTACTATAAAATTAGGTTTGTTTTTTTATAGTAAAAAAATAACAGTTGTAGGGAGGAAAAATATTCCAAAAAAAGGAGCTGTTTTATTTGCTGTAAATCACCCAAATGGTTTGGTAGATCCTCTGTACGTTACCACAACCAATAAAAGACAAAATCATTTTTTAGTAAGAGCAGCCTCTTTTAAAAAACCTTTCGTCAAGAAGATTTTAGAGTCTCTTTACCTAATGCCTATTTATAGAATTAGAGACGGCATCAAGCAATTAGGAAACAATCAAGAAATCTTTGAGAAATGTCATAACATCTTAAAAAAAGGGGAAACCTTAATGATTTTTCCGGAAGGAAGTCATGATAAAAAAAGAACAATTAGGCCCTTAAGTAAAGGTTTTACTAGAATTGTTTTTGGCGCATTAGAGAAATACAAAGAATTAGAAGTTACGGTGATACCTGTAGGAATTACCTATCAGCACCCTTCTCATTTCCCTGCAAATGTTATTGTAAATTATGGACAACCAATTGCTACTAGAGCTATTTTTGAGGCACATGCGGTCGCTAAATCTATTCATATTTTAAAAACGGAAGTGCAACAACAATTAGAAAAATTAAGTGTCCACATACCAAATGATGCCAACTACGAAACCATTTTACAAAAATTAACGGATGCCCAAGTAGATTTTACAGAAGTAGAAAAGGTGAATAACATGATTGAAACCAATAGTTTTCTGGATAAAAAAGAGCCTAAAAAAAATTATTTAAAACCACTTTACTTTTTAATTATTTTAAACAGCATTGTACCCTATTTACTTTGGAAGAAAGCCTCTAAAAAAATAGATGAAATTGAATATATTGATACCTTTAGATTTAGCTTAAATCTGTTTTTATTTGGTTTCTTTTATTGCCTACAATCCTATATTTTAAGTGTTTATTTTGGAAACATTGTTGGTTTGTTCTACCTGTCTGTATCCGCTTTTATGGTATTAATTTATACCTGGTTTGCTCCTACAAATGCAAAAAAACATATAGAATTTAATGAAGCGAATAAACAAGAGTAGCCCTGATTGCAGCAATTGTTTGAGCTCTTTTTGAGGTACGAAAAAAAGCGAGTGCAAAAAGCAGGAAATAGCTTCTAATCTAAAATAGCATCTTGAATTATTTGCTGAATTCTTGTACGCATATCACTGTCAATTAAACCTCTATTTTCCATATTTGGATAGACTCTGTTTGACAAGAAAACATATACCAAACCACTTTCTGGATCTGCCCAAGTATAGGTACCTGTAAAGCCAGAATGCCCAAAACTTTCTTCTGAAACACAACCACAAGTAGCTTTTACCTCTGGATCTAATTGCGGTTTATCGAAACCTAAACCTCTTCTTACTTCTTCGTTAGAGAAATACCTGTGGTTAAACTTGTCTATTGTTTCTGATTTCAAATACCGTTTTCCGCCATAAAAACCTTTTTGCAAGTACATCTGCATCATCTTACCAACGTCATTGGCATTGGCAAACAAACCTGCATGACCACCAACACCGCCTAGCATTGCAGCACCCATATCATGCACATTGCCTTGTAGTAATTGGTTTCTATAATACGCGTCTATTTCTGTAGGTACAATTTCGCTTTTGTTAAACTTATTTAATGGCAAATAGGTGGTTCTGTCTGCTCCTAAAGATTGATAAAATTCTTCATCTGCCAATTTATTTAGAGGCTTTTTGTAGCTATTCTCTAAGACCTCTTTAAATATATAATAGCCCAAATCACTGTAGGTATAACCCGCAGTTTCGGTTTGGTCTGCCTCTTTTATGTATTTATAAATACTGTCTTTATAATTTTCATTTATAAAAAGATTTTCGGCTACCTTAATTTTAAAATTAGCGGACTGCTCTTTTCTATAAAACTGCTCTAAATTTTTTCCTGTAATGCTGTCTTGTGTGCCCTTATAAAAAGGAATCCAAGACTTCAACCTTCCAAAGTGAGACAAAATTTCCTTTACGGTTACAGTATCCTTATTAGAGTCAGAAAAGTGAGGTAAAAGAGTTCCTAAACTATCTGTTAGCCGAATTCTACCCTCTTCTTCTGCCTTCATAATTAGAGGTAAAGAAGCTAAAATCTTTGTGAGTGATGCGACATCATATATATCAGAATTTTTAACTTTTAACTTTTGATCATTGGTGTGATATCCAAAACTTTTATCTAAAACAACTTTACCGTTTCTTGCCACAAAAACCTGAAAACCTGGTGCCATTTTTTCACTAATAATG
The DNA here is from genome assembly GCA_047614925.1 of Arenicella sp. Classification (GTDB taxonomy): domain Bacteria; phylum Bacteroidota; class Bacteroidia; order Flavobacteriales; family Flavobacteriaceae; genus Polaribacter. The sequence goes on along the minus strand of JBLHIE010000048.1, from coordinate 7,364 downwards.
GTATCTGCCATTTGATCTATAAGGGCTAATTTCTTAGAAGATAAACCTGCAGCCTCTGGTATGGTGTACTCAAATCTGCTTAAACTACTATTTGTAATACCAAAACCTTCTTTAAATATTGTTCTAATGGAAACGGGCAATTTTCCTTTTGCCGCAAACGCACCAAACAATAATTGTGCAGAGATTTCTTGCGCCAATTTACTGTTTTGATAAGAGACAATAACACTCTCTATATTGGTAAAACTTTTTATTTGTAGCAAACTATACGGACTCGTAAAAACATCTAAAACAACTGATTTGTTTCTCGCAATTTCATGCAACCAAACCAGTTCTTTATTCGAAAACTTATAGCTTTTCCATGGGTTTAAATTCGATTTATGAAAACCGACAATTACATAGTTATAGGGTTGTAATTTTTCTACCAATCCGTCTAAATTGGTATCTGAAACAACCGCAACCTGTGCATACTTCTTTAGCATATTTACATAAGCGTCATTTTCAGCATCTCCTAGCTTCACGTAGGCAATCTTCTTTTTTTCTAAATTTCTAATGGGTAGATTATCATTCTTGTTTTTTACAAGTGTTAAAGAGTTTTTTACCAATTCTCTATGCAACAACTCGTCTTTTATTCTATTCAAGTCTTCTTCAATATTTTCTAAAACTACTGGTTTGTAGGTATGTAAACCAGCCCAATATTTAGCTTTTAAAATCTTTCTTACAGAAAAATCTAAACGTGCTTCCGTTAACGTCTTTGTTTCCAAAGCCTTTTTAATGAAAGCGATAGAAGCGGGTACATCTTGCGGAATTAACAATACATCATTCCCCGCTTGCAATGCCGCCAAATCTATTTGTGCAGAAGTTGCATAGTTTGCTGCACCCTTCATATTTAGACCATCCGTAACAATTAACCCCTGAAAACCTAACTTTTCTTGCAACAAATGCGTTACTACATTTTTAGAAAGTGATGTTGGTAAATTCGCATTAGGCTCTAAACTTGGTATGTTTAAATGTGCCGTCATCACACTGGTCAAACCAGCGTCAAATGTTTTTCTATATGGATATAATTCTATAGAATCTAAACGTGCTTCATCAAAATTTAAAAGTGGTAATGTATGATGAGAATCTGTTGCTGTATCTCCATGACCCGGAAAATGCTTTCCATTGGCCAATACACCTTCCCCTTGCATTCCTTGAATAAAAGCAATTGCCTTCTGTGTCACATTCTCTTTGCTTTCCCCAAAAGAGCGATTTCCAATAATCGGATTTGCTGGATTTGTGTTGATATCAATTACGGGCGCAAAATTTATATGAATTCCAATTCTTTTTGCATGCTGCCCTAGATGTTTTCCAAATTGCTTTATTAGAGAATCATTTCTAATGGCACCTAAAGTCATGTTCCAAGGAAAACGATACGTATTCTTTAAGCGCATGTCTAAACCCCATTCGCCATCAAAACCAATAAGTAACGGCACTTTTGCAGTATCTTGGTACTTGTTGGTTAATTCCGCTTGCTTTTTGGGGGTGCCTTGCATAAAAATTAAATTACCTACATGATATTTTGAAATCATTTCAATAATAAAATCTTCGTGTTTTTCATCAAGATTAGAATAGGTTTGTATCATAAATAACTGCCCTATTTTCTCATCTACAGACAGCGTATCTAAAATACTTGCTACCCAAAGATCTTGAGCCTCAAAATCTGTTGTTCTTAGAGGGTCTATTCTTTGTGCGCTTAAATTGCAACCAATAGCAACTAATACTAGTAGGAATATCTTTTTTTTCATTTCAGATTTTTAATATTTTTTGGGCGTTTTAACAGGCTTTCCGTTGTATCTTTTTAAAAATTATTTCAGCAATTTATTTCTTACAAACCAAATTAATTTACTTGGCTATAAAGAGACTCTTATTTAAAAAGTTTTTAAAAAGGATGCCACTTCAATCCTTAACGCAACTTGTTAAGCCTTTTTGTTCTAGAAACTAAAACTAACTTTACACCAAAAAACGCTTGTGCCAACTTTCTTTTGCAGGAATTTCCCAATTATTTTCAAAATCTTCTTTTGTAGCGACCATATTATTAAATACAATCGTTTCTGAAGTTATTTTTTGTTCTTTAGCAAACCTATGAAAATCAGCTAATTTTACTAAATTAATATGCTCGTTGTCTTTGAAGGTAACATTCATTTTATTCATTAGATCTAATTGCAACTCCTTTTCCAACGCCTGTATAAAACGAACCGAACTATCTATAGAACAACCAGAAACAGTATTAAAAGTCTCATCTACAGCGAGTATTAAAAACTGATTGTATTTAAAGGTAAAAGACCCTTTTAAATCGTCTCCATGGCGCGTCCACTGATTGATAAAATCTACTGCTTTTAACGAAACAATTTCGATTTCCTTAGACGTGAACTCTCTGTCGGATTGATAAATCCAAACACGCGCATTATTGGGTAAATTTTTATATTCTGTAAACATATTTTAAAAATGTTTAATTGTTTAACTATGTATTTGTTTAATTTGATAAAGTTAATGAAATTGCAGGGGTTATAGGTTCATTTTTTGTAACACCATTTACTTGAGATGAAATACCCGAATTCGTTTTTAAAAAACTAATATTAGCGTAAGCAATTGGTTTGCTGGTATTCTTATCTAAAAGCTTCCCCTTAAATTAAGTTTTCTGACTGTAAATTTGCAAACTAACAAAAAACAAGAAAACTAGTTTTTTCATAAATTTAAAATTCCCTTAAAACTTCTAGACACAAAATTCTTGAAAAAAAATTTTGCTCGAAGCGACAGCCTGTCTTCAATTGTTACCTTAAATTAAACTTTTGCTGCAATGCTTGCAACTTATCTTCGTCTGACATCTTTTTCTTTGGCGCAGTCATTCTTTCCTTAATTTCCTTCAATACCTTTTTTGTGTACAGCGGAAAATCTGCATTCTGCATCCAATTATTATAACCCGGATTTTCAGTAAACACGTCTTCCACTGTTCTTCCTCTGTATTTGCCAAAAGAGAAGACTTCTTGATTTTCATCATTCACCAAAATAAAACCAGCAAAATCTGCTCTTACCCCATGTGTAGAAAATTCACTTAAAGCCGCTACAGAGTTTTCTATGTCGTCATATTTATCTAACTGTGCTAATAAGATTTCATAGGTTGCATTCGTATCTGCTGCTGCACCATGCGCACCTTCCAATTCTTTTCCGCAGTAAAACTGATAGCCAGCACCCAACGTTCTTTGTTCCTTTTTGTGAAAAATAACTTGCACATCAATCGCTTTTCTGTCTTTCATATCAAAGTCGATTCCCGCGCGCATTAATTCTTCTGCCAATAATGGAATATCGAATCTATTTGAATTGAATCCCGCCAAATCGCACCCTGCAATCATTTCACTTATGGTACTTGCCAATTCTTTAAAAGTTGGTTCAGTAACTACCTTTTCATTTGTAATTCCGTGCACATCTATTGACCCTTGTGGAATTTCCATTTCTGGATTTACCAACCAAGTTTTACTTTCTTTGTTCCCGTTAGGAAATACTTTTAAAACAGCAATTTCTACAATTCTGTCTGTCGCAATATTTACACCTGTAGTTTCTAAATCGAAAAATACAATTGGTTTTGTTAAGTTTAAATTCATTCTTTAATTTTCTAATTTCTGTAAATACAGAAACTTAATTTAAATTATTTTCAATTACTAAGCTTCTTCACAGAAAGAATAGTAGTATCTATTCGTTATTTAATTACAATCTTATCAGGCAATTGAGTGGTTTTAAAAACGACTCAAAGAGGTGTTTGAAATAATTATTTATTTTTTAACCACTGCAACGTGCACTTTACATCCTTTTTTTTCAAAGCTTTTTCAGTTTTGTAAAAAAGGCATCTTCTGTCTCAGGATCTACGAATACAGTATCGGTGAAATTTTATATTACCATTCATTTACAGGAACAATTATAAACTTTAAAGATAAAAAAAAAATATTTTTTAGCACTACTTTTAACCGTTGTTTAACAAAACAATTCTAAACAAGCACCTTTTTAAAAAACAATCACAGAAAAGCCTTTTTAAGTTCTTATCTTTGGTGTGTTGACCAAACCTTAGAAGCTATGAATAAAAGAATTTTCACATTACTCATGCTTTCTTTCGCTTTCTTTTCTTGCAAGAAGACAAGCATAAAAAAAGAGGGTATCGCAGTTACAAAAGTAACTCAAAAAATAGCAGCTACTCCCTTACGCATAACTCCGGTTTCACATGCTACCGCCGTTTTAAGTTTTAACAATGAAGTTGTGTATTTAGACCCAACTGGCGGTGCTGAAGCTTTTTCTGAATTTGCAAAACCTACTTATATCGTTATTACTGATATTCATGGAGACCACATGGATCTTAAAACATTAGAAAGTTTCGATTTAACGGCCACTAGAATCATTGCTCCAAAAGCGGTTGCAGACAAATTAGCAACAGTTAAAGCCCTAGAGATTATCGTTATAAATAATGGTGATAAAATTTCTTTTACTTCCTTTGATCTCGAAGCGATTCCGATGTACAATTTGCGCAAAAAGGCCTTAAAATTTCACTCAAAAGGAAGAGGTAATGGATATGTATTCACAATTAATGCAGAACGGATATATTTTTCCGGAGATACAGAAGACATTCCTGAAATGCGTGCTTTAAAAAACATAGACAAAGCGTTTGTTTGTATGAATTTGCCATATACCATGGTGGTTGAAAGTGCAGCAGATGCCGTTTTAGAATTTCAACCAAAACAAGTTTTCCCTTATCACTATAGAGGAACTAACGGTTTAAGTGATGTTGCTAAATTTAAAAAAATTATAAACAAAAAAAATACCTCTATTGAAGTTGTTCAATGGAATTGGTATCCAAATAGAAAATAATTAAAACTAAATCATATGAAAATTTTTAAAACAGTAGCACTTCTAGTATGCACCATTTTTTTGTTATCTGCCTGCGGTAACGGCGAAAAAAAGGCAATTGCAACGATTGAAGCAAAAAGTGGAAGTACCGTTTCTGGAACGGTCACTTTTATAGAAAAAGACGGAATCGTAGTTATGAAAGCTGCACTTTCCGGTCTCTCTCAAGGAAATCACGCCATTCATATTCATGCAATTGGAGATTGCTCTGCACCTGACGGGAAATCTGCAGGAGGACATTGGAATCCAACAAAGAAAAATCACGGAAAATGGATGGAAGCACCTTTCCATATTGGAGATATCGGGAATTTAGTGGTGGGTGCAGATGGCACAGGAACTATTGAAAGAGAAACAGATTTATGGTCTGTTGGTGGCAAAGATGCTACTAAAAATGTGGTTGGCCATGCAATTATTATACACGAGGGTCCGGATGACTTTAGCTCTCAACCTTCTGGTGCCGCGGGACCAAGAGTTGGTTGTGGCGAAATTGTAAGAAAATAAAAAATAGTTATCTATTAAAAAACCAAGTGAAAACTTGGTTTTTTTTACTTTAAAAAAGTTTGTAATTCCATTTCTAATGCCTCATAATCAAACGATTTTTTGTAAAACTTACGGGCAGTTTTATTATAAATTAAAGTTGCTGGTATAGCACCAGACCAAGAGGAATCTATAGCTTTAATCCAAGTATCATCTTTACCATTGTCTAATAAAATAACTTTAGACTGTACTTTTTTTTGCGCTATAAAAGGCAATACTCTTTTCTTAAGTTGTTTTGGAAAATCTAAACTCACTAATAAAACTTCAACGCCTTTAGCTGCATATACAGCGTTTAATTTTTCAAAAGCAGGCAATTCTTTTACACAGGGTGCGCACCAAGTTGCCCAAAAATTCAGAACATACGTTTTATCATCTTTTTGATCTAAAAGTACTTTTAACTGTTTATAAGTATAAGACTTCACAACGACACCTGCAGCGTCAAGCGTGTTATTTGCTGTATTAGGCGCTCCTTTTTTACAAGAAATAATTCCTAAAAAGAGAAAGCAGTAAGCAATTGATTTTAGTTTCATTTTATAAAATTACAGCCTAATTGGGTAAAAAAATGGTATTCATAAGCATTGATACCATTTTTATAGCTTTTAATTTTCAGCGTTTATGCAAAGATCTCGTTCAATATTTTTGCCAAACGAATTCCCCCTATTTGCAACTGATCTCTCACAATATCAAAATGATCGTAAGAATATCTGTAACGTAAATTTGCATCTTCTTCTACAGACTTGTAAATCTTTTTTGTGAGTTCGTGAATTTCATCTACCCAAATTACCACCGTTCCTTCTTCAATTGCTTTAATTTGTTTTTTAGATAGGTCTTTGGCACTGTTTGCCAATTCTAAATAACTCATATTCCAATTTTCAATCATTTTTGTATCCCAAACGGCGTGTAAGTTGGTCCCTTTTCCAAACCATTCTACCTGCACAGAATTACCACCCTTGTCTTCTTTTTGCCCAATATGCATTGGTTGGTGTAAATCTCCTACAAAATGAACCAACATTTTTAAGTGAAATGATTTATCCTCATCAGTGCTGTTCTTGTCTTTTAATACTTCGATGCATTTGTTAATTCCTGTAACCAAATCTCCTTTCGGGTTTTTAGTTGCCACTGCATAGGTTTCATCCAAATCCATATTTACATAATGCCAAGGATAGTATTTACTATAAGCTCTGTCCGATTTAATTTCGTCTGCATATGTGGATACAAAGGCTAGACTTTGCCCTTTTAATAATTTATCTATTTTCCTTTTAGCTTTTTTCTTTAAATAATTTTCGGCAATTTCACCGGTTGCTCTGTGACCATTTTGCCCCCAAAAAAAATCTTCATCTGTTGCAGGTTTCGCAAAGAAAAAGGCAGCTATCAATAAATATATTTTAAGTTTCATTTTTAGAATTTTATGTAAGTTTTTGCGAAGTTATAAAAAAATATGTCAAAATTATTTGCAAATGCATAAAATAAACCACTACATTAGTGATATCAATTTAATATCAAACTAAATAAAGTCAAATGAAATCAGAAAAAATCATCAAGCCAGCTAACGGTTATTTAATGTTAGCCATCGTTCTTTTCGTGTTCTTCGGAAGCATTGCATTTTCAGTACAACAAGAAACTGCTGTATACCTCTTCATTACGGTAGCTAGTTTTATTGGCTTTTTTGGCTTTATTTTAGTAAACCCGAATACCTCTAAGGTGATTTTGTTATTTGGTAAATACGTAGGAACCATAAAAGAAAACGGATTGTATTGGGCAAATCCTTTTTTTAGAAAGAAAGCAATTTCTTTAAGAGCGAGTAATTTTGATAGTGAACGTTTAAAAGTAAATGACAAACTAGGAAACCCGATAATGATTTCTACAATTTTAGTTTGGAGAGTTACAGATACTTATAAAGC
>JBLHIE010000047.1:0-12343 GCA_047614925.1 Arenicella sp. | reverse complement strand
AGTTTTAAATTTGCAGCAGAATTGCAAGAAAAACAAGCAGGAGAAAGCCCTGTTTTAATTAGAATAGAGACCAATGCTGGGCATGGTGCAGGAACACCTGTTGCCAAAACCATAGAACAGTATGCAGATATTTTCGGATTTACCCTGTTTAATATGGGCTTTAAAGAATTACCCAATCCGCCAAAACCAACTATTAAATCTTAATTTGTAAGAAATATACCCAATAAAAAAGACAGCTAAAATAGCTGTCTTTTTTATGTTCTAAAATTGAAACTAAAAATTACACCAAAGCCTTTTTTGTTTCTTTTTTGAAAAGATATGTATTTAAATATTTTGCATCTCTTTGCACACCGCCTAAAGTAGCAGAACCTCTTGTGTACAACCACGGCAAGCCTAAAAAGTACAACCCATCTATCGTTTTACTTACGCCTCTATAATTTTTAGGATAGTTGCTTTCGTCTAACTCAATGCCATCAATCCAACTAAAATTTGGTTTAAAACCAGTGGCCCAAACAATATTTTTAATATCGGTTACTTCTTGTTTTTCGAAAGTTATGCTTTCTGCATTTGCATCCAACGTTCTGCCAACACAGGTAATGTTTTCTTTTTTAAACAGTGTTTTTACATCTGTACCAATTACTGGTTGTCCTGTTTTACTAAGCATTTTACCAATCCAAGAATATTTATTGGCGGTTAAAAAACCTACTTTATGAAACCACCACCACAATGTTTTTCCTAAAATTTCTTGCGGAAGCGAAGTGATATTTGTGTTTCCTGAAAAATAAACCGGAGCATTCGCTTTAGAAATTTCACTTAAAATCTGTACTCCAGAATCCCCTGCACCAACCACTAAAGTAGCGCCCTCTTGCAACTGCGCTGTACTTTTATAATGTTCGCTATGAATCTGTAAAACGTCTTTCGATATTTTTAAATGACACGAAGGTGTAAATGGTTTATGAAATGGGCCTGTAGCAATAATTACGTTTTTTGCTTCAAACTCTTTTAAATTACTCTTTAATTTAAAAACACCGTTTTCTTTTTTTAAGGAGGTAATTTTATGATTAAATGCTACCGGAATATGAAATGCAGCTACATAACACTTTAAATAATCTGCAACCTCATATTTATCTGCATAATGTCCTTTCTCATGCGGAAACTTTAAACCGGGCAAGCTGTTAAATTCAGAAGGCGTAAATAACTTTAAAGAATCCCATCTTTTTAACCAAGGTGCTCCTATTTCAGTATTTGCGTCTACCACTAAGTAATTAACATTTTGTTTATGCAAATAATACGCAATAGCCAAACCAGACTGGCCAGCACCTATAATTATATAATCCTTCATGTAATGTTTTGTGCTTGCAAAAATAACCTATTTAAAAGGGTTTTGGTTAGATTCTACTATTAGTTCATTAAAATAGCTGTTTTTAAATTTTACTAGATTTGGTTAAACGTAGAAATACTTTTAAATTTAGAAAAGCTAAAATCCACACTTTTGTATCGGTTTTTTTTTATAAACTGCTACCTTCGCAGGAGTGTAAAGAATACCCTATTTTTGTAGTATGTTAAAAGTTACTGCTATTTCATTTGGATATACAAAAAAGAAAACCGTTTTAGATAATTTCAACTTCTCACTAAAAGAAGGAGAGCACTTATGTGTAATGGGAGAAAGTGGCTGCGGTAAATCGACTCTTTTAAAAGCTATTTACGGTTTATTAAATTTAAAAAAAGGTGAAATTTATTGGAAAGAAAGCAAAGTTTTAGGACCAAAGTTTAACCTAGTGCCAGGAATGGATTTCTTTAAATATGTGGCGCAAGATTTTGATTTGATGCCATATATTTCTGTAGCAGAAAATATTAAAAAATTTCTTTCTCGTTTCTATCCTGAAGAAAGCGAAGCACGAACACAAGAGTTACTAGAAGTTATCGAAATGAAAGCTTTTGAAAACACAAAAGTCAAAAATTTAAGTGGCGGACAAAAACAACGTGTAGCCATTGCAAGGGCTTTAGCAAATGAACCCGAATTACTACTTTTAGACGAGCCATTCGGACAAATAGACAACTTCAAAAAAAATTCTTTAAGAAGAAAATTGTTTGCCTATCTAAAAGAAAAAAACATTGCCTGTATTGTTGCTACACATGATAAAAATGATGCTCTTTCTTTTGCAGATAGCTTATTAATTATTCGCAATAATAAAATTTTGGTAAATAATACGCCCATAGAAATTTATAAAAATCCAAAAAACAAATACATTGCCGCTTTGTTTGATGATGTAAATGATATTGTTTTGAACGAAGAAAAAGTACTCTTATATCCGCATCAAATTAAGGTTGTAGAAAATTTAGCAACAAATACTGCGCTTCCTGTAACAAAAGCAATCGTTTTAAATTCTTATTTTAAAGGTGCTTATTGGTTAATTGAAGCTGTATTTGAAAACCAAGTGGTGTTTTTAAATCACAATGCAGATTTAGAAAAAAACAAAGCAATACACATCTCTTTTATTTTAAAATAGTTTTTCCTTTTTTATATTAAGAAAAAATAAAACACATAAAGGCTACATAAAAGTTTTATTGGTTTTTAAACCTACTTAATTAATTGCTTAAGCCATGTGAAAATCTTATCCAATAACGTTACAACAAGTTTTGAGGTTGTACTTTCCTGAAATAGGTTGACTAAAAATTAAACATTTAATGATAGTCACTTATGAAAACACAAAAAGAACCCTGGCGAAAAAAAAGCTACGAAAAAGCAACTTTAGAACTCAAATTATTCGTCGTTGACCAAATTCAAAATGGACAGATTTCTACTAATTATGCTTTTAAAAAATATGATATTCCGAAAACTACTATTGACTATTGGATCAAAAAATATAGTACTTTAGTGCAACAAAATATAGGAATGAGTACACTAGATGAAATTAAAAAATTAAAGGAACGTATTGAAAATACTACCATTGCTCAAAAAGTCACGAAACAAGCAGTATCTATTTACAATAATTTAAGAACCCATTTTAGCCTCGGTTTAAGAAAACCTGCCGAAGTACATTTGAATCCGAATATAAAATATAAATCGTATCGAAGAAATAATGTAAATTTACCTGAACTAACAATTTAAAAAAATAGTTTAAATTATTTTTTATCTTATAAACGGCTGAATAAATAGCTTTGAACTGTATAAGTTAAACCTAAAAAATGTCAACGTATATCAGTATAACAATCACACGAAATAATAATAATAATAATAATAATGACAGAATTGGAAATACTTGCCTTTGTTCTTAACGAATTCGCTGACTTGACAGCAGACGACTTTAACTTGTCAACTTCTTTTTGGCATACGAAAGAGTATAAAAAAGGTGATTACTTCAATCAACATAAAGACATTTGCAAGTATCTAGGATTCATAAATACAGGTACTTTTCGTTCTTATGTCATAGACAACAAAACAGCCGAAGAAAAGAACGTTTTTCTTTATTCAAAAAATCAATTTGTAGTTCCTTTCAAAAGCTTTATCAATCAAACACCTTGCGACTATCATACTCAAGCCATGACAGATGCATCTATTCATTACATCAACATTAATGATTTGCTAACTCTTTACAAGCAATCTCATAAGTGGGAACGATTCGGGCGTTTGATGGCGCAAATGGCATTTAATGTCACTATTGAAAGAATGGAAAGCTTCATCTTCAAAACACCTGAAGAACGTTATTTAGATTTAATAAAAAATCACCCAGATATTTTCAATAATATTCCATTGTATCATATTTCTTCCTATTTGGGTATACAAGGACCTTCATTAAGTAGAATCAGAAAAAGAATTTCAGCTAAATAATACGATTTTAACTTGGGTTAAAATTTTACAGAGTTGTTTGTTGGACTTTTGGAGAAATAAAGAACTCAAAAATGGAATCAACAAAAACAATCGTATTTATCCATGGATTATGGATGCATTCATCTTCTTGGCAACAATGGGTGGTCTACTTTAATGAACAAGGTTATAAAACACTAAACCCAGGTTGGCCAGGAGACGCTGAAACTGTTGCTGAATGCCGCGAAAACCCAAAACCCATTGCGAACAGAGGCGTTACAGAAATTGTAGATAGTTATGCCAAAATAATTACTTCTCTTGCAGAACCACCGATTGTTATTGGGCATTCATTTGGCGGATTAATTGCACAAATTCTATTAGGACAAAATTTGGTAAGTGGTTGTATTGCTATTAATCCTGCACCTGTTAAAGGTGTATGGCAACTTCCATTGTCAGTACTCAAAGCATCTTTACCTGTTCTTGGAAATCCATTTAATTTCAAAAAGACCAATTCTCTTACTTTCAAACAGTTCTGTTATGGCTTTGCAAATGCACTTCCAGAAAATGAAGCAAGAGAACTCTATAACAATTGGACTATCCCAGCACCTTGTAAACCACTTTTTCAGGCTGCAACAGCGAGTTTTGCAGGTTCCGAAACAAAGGTGAATACCAAAAACACCAAACGTGGACCTTTGCTAATTACAGGAGGCGCAAAAGACAATCAAGCACCACCAATATTGGGCAAAGCATCTATAAAAAAGTATAACACATCTGTAATTTCAGATTTTAAACTGTTTGAAGGACGCGGTCACTCTATTGCTATAGATAACGGCTGGAGAGAAATTGCAGAATACTCGCTTACTTGGCTAAAAAAGAACGGACTTTAACCAACATAAAAAAACAGCAGTTAAGAGCTAAAATTAAAGTTTGGTTCTTTTCTGCTATCTCTGTTTTCAACTGAAAAATGGCTCTCATAAATCTGCTACTTTTCACATACTAAACGTTGTACGTAATTGTGACCTGTCCTAAACAAAGGATACATAATTTTAAACATTATGTACAGAACTGAATATTGAAAACTTATACTTATAGAGCAAAACTCTTAACCAAAGATGTATTACCGTTCTTGCTCATTCTCCTTTTTTTTCAACTCAGTAAAAGTTAAATATTAATATACTTTGGGTGTGTAACGTAAGATAATATTAAATTTTCTATCGAAAACCACTCATATTAAAATCTTTAGGAACTAACCGACATCAAATTTAGTAAAATCCTCTGAGAATCATAAAATCGAGTCATTTACTTATTATCAAAGAGAAATTAAAACATCCTTTTTTTCTCAACTCTCTCTTTATTAATCACATTTTTTTTTAGATATAAAAACAGCTTCACCGAAATAAAATTGTCTATAGCCTGCAGGTTTAAACCATTAAGCGAAAACAGGAACTATTATAAAACAATTAAAAGCAACTTTATCTACTATTAATAAAGAATATTATGAAAACAAAATTTAAATTACTCCGTATAATCTTATTATTGATTTTAGTAACAATTTATGAGAAAGAAAAGTACATAGGCATAGATAACGAATTAACAACTCAAAAAAAACAACTAGCTGCTTCCGAAGTTATAAAGAGTAATTCTAAAAAAGTTTATGTTCATTATATGCCTTGGTTTTTAAATCTTGAGCAGGATGGTTTTTGGGGACAACATTGGACGATGACAAATAAAGATCTAAATGTAATGGATGCTAAAGGTAAAAGAGAAATTGCTTCTCATTATTATCCATTAATAGGGCCATATTCTTCTAATGATAATGACTTACAAGAGTATCATTTGTTATTAATGAAATTATCGGGAATTGATGGTGTTATCTTTGACCGGTATATTAGTAGAGATGTAAAGAATAATAATGCATTAAAAACCAATACAGAGTCGTTTACTAAAGAGATTGAAGATGTAGGGTTGAAATTTGCCATGATGCACGAGGACAAGACTGCAAAATATACCGCAACGGAAGAAGAAGATAGTTCAATTATTAATAATACAGTTGTAGACTTAAAATATATCCAAGACACTTATTTTACAAGGAAAATTATATAAAAATAAATGATTCGGAATTACTGTTTCTTTTTGGACCAAATTATATTACAAATCCCTTAAATTGGGAAATCATCATTCCTTAATTAAATTCGACACCCTACTTTATGAGATTATGGGAAGCTAGTGATAGATTAGGACAATATGCTGGTGGAGCATATAGTTGGATAGATTCAAATCATAGGACTACATTATCTAATTATTATCAATATTCCATTCAAAATAATATACAAACTGTAGGGGGTGTTTGTCCCGGATTTAATAACTTTTATTATGAAGGCGGATGGAGGTCCAATACAGACGATGATTGGGTGATTTTTAACAATGGAACTCAGGTTCTTAATGAAACCTAAAGCTAACTTCTTCTGCTGCTGTAGAATTCATTCAATTGATTACTTGGAATGATTTTGGGGAAGGGACTATGATTGAGCCTACAAGTGAATTCTGATTTTCATATCTAGAGGAGATTCAATCCTATACAGGAGTTCTCTACAATTGCCTTATAGACTGCACTTATTAAGAAAAAAACATAAAAACGATAACCGAATCCAAACTATTTTGGATCGAGTATATCAAGCTATTTTTATGCTAGATTTGAACCACGCAAAAATTCTATTATCTACATTAGAAAAAAAATATGATATTTAACACAATTAATTTAAAGTAAGAATAAGGCATTTCATTGTTAACACGATCTCATGTCTATGCACTTATAATAAATTGGGCACTCATAAGACAGAATTTAAAATAAAGAAAGATTTGAAAATAAAATAGCTTAAGTAACTTATGTGTTTGGTTTTACTGACACAAAATTAGAATCACAAGCCGAATATATAGTATTAACGCCAAAAGGAAATTTATTTACCATACCAGAAAACATCTAATCTGCTCAAATAATTCTTATGAATGCAACAGCAGCAGGGATTGGTCCAGCTCTTCTAAAATTTGTTAAACACTATAATAACCTTAATACCCTCTTTTGTTCTTTCTAATTTAGATGTCTAATTTAGTGTTTTTATTAAAATGCTAACTTCAGCCGTATAAAAAAATAGCCTGTATTGTGCTTGTTTTGAGGCTATTACTTGTTAATTAATTTATATTAAAACAAGAATAATGCTCATTTAAGGCTAATATTCTTATACCAATCGTTGTAACACATTATGAAGACGATCCTACGAACATTAATAATTTCGATTACTATGTTGAGTTGTAAGAAAGAATACAACACAGAACCAAAAAAAGAAAAAGAAATGCTATCGATAATTTCAAAAGCTGATAGTGCTTAAAAAACAAAATGGCTAGTAACTAAAACCAACCATTTTTATAATTTATATAGAAGTACTTAATTACTAAGCCGAAGCATTTTGTGGTGCCCAACTTGAACACAACATATTTGAAGCTGCTTTTTGAGGATTTGCACAAGATGATTTTTCGTATCTAGCGCAAGTTCCACAATTTGGATCATTTTTTAAGACTGCCTTCATTTCAAAGCTATCGCAAGTATAACTAGTATCGACACTTACACCATGAACTTTACATCTATTATTAGATGTTAAACTTTCACAATTCACACAACTGTTTCCTATTCTTATAGACATAATTTTGTTTTTTTTAATTTATATTAATCAAATTTAAACATTACAGTCTTTAGAACAAATACAAATAGCTGATTGTAAGCTGTTTGTATTTAGACTGTTTTAAAATAGTCTCAAATACTTATACGTAAGTATTGAATTATTAATACGTTACAGTCAAATAATTTATATTTTAAGTAGGCTTATAATTTTAGGACATTTGCCAATCATCAACCTTCTTAATCATTTTAATTTTGCTAATGCGAATTTAAAAAAGAAAAGGGAGCATTCTCACTATTCGTGCAAGTACCCTTTCAATTATCTAACGATGCGTTACGCTCTCTTTTTATTCATTTGGTTGTTCTTGGCAACTCCCAATCTTAAAGACCAAAACAAACCTCACATAAACAGTTTAAACAAAACACTTCTAAAAAAACAAAAAGCGCAAATTTAAAATTTGCGCTTTTTTATAACTTCATTTGTATCTTTTTATGCTTCCTTCACCGAGTTCCAGCCTTGTGCTTTCAATTCTATCTCTTGATTTGCTCTAGTTACCAAATTCAACCCTTGGCTTTCTGCAGTAATATGCCCAATAATAGAAAAATTAGGATTTCCTTTAATGCCCTCAAAATCGGCAATTGGTACTGTAAATAATAATTCATAATCTTCGCCACCACTTAAAGCAACCATTGTAGAGTCTATATTAAACTCTTCACAAGCAGAAATTACTTGAGGGTCTAATGGTAATTTATCTTCGTAAATTTTACAACCTACTTTAGACTGCGAACAGATGTGCATAATTTCTGAAGAAAGTCCGTCAGAAATATCAATCATAGCAGTTGGTTTTATGTCCAATTCTTGCAAGAACCCAGCAACGTCTCTTCTTGCTTCTGGTTTTAATTGTCTTTCAATTAAATACGTATAGTTGTCTAAATCTGGCTGATTGTTTGGATCTACCTTAAAAACTTGTTTTTCTCTCTCTAAAACTTGCAAGCCTAAATATGCAGCACCTAAATCTCCAGAAACCACAATTAAATCGGTCTCTTTTGCCCCACTTCTTAGCACAATAGCTTCCTTTTCTACTTTACCAATTGCAGTAACAGAAATTAAAATTCCTTTAGTAGAAGAAGTGGTATCTCCACCAACTAAATCTACTTTATAGGTTTCACATGCCAATTGAATTCCGGCATACAGTTCTTCAATTGCTTCTAGAGAAAATCTATTCGAAACAGCAATTGAAACCGTAATTTGTTCTGCAACACCATTCATTGCATACACATCAGATAAATTTACCATTACAGCTTTATAACCTAAATGTTTTAGTGGCATGTAACTTAAATCGAAATGAACACCCTCTATTAACAAATCTGTAGTAACTAAGGTTTGTTTTTCAGAAGCGTCTAAAACGGCCGCATCATCTCCAATTCCTATAACTGTAGAGGCATTTTCAATCTTAAAGTATTTTGTAATATGATTTATTAAACCGAACTCACCAAGGTCGGCTAATGACGTTTTTTGGGTATTTTTATCTTCTAACATACCACAAAGGTAGGTAGAATCTAAAAAAGGAAAGAATTAGTTTGCCCCTATATTAGATGTTTACTATTTAATAGTTTAGTTTTGGATAAAACTACATATAAAAATGTTAAAAAAACTCATTTTACTTTGCTACTGTTTAATTATTCTTAATTGCAATAACAAAGATGGTTTACAGATAAACGCCCCAATAAATTACACGCCTATTGCTGTTTGTGAAAACGGCTTTGCAGGAGAGTATCCTTGCAGTAACTATGATTTACTAAGCCATTTTAATTTAGATGAATTGGCAGGTCCTGATACTCAGGGTAATGATTCTTGGGGTTGGACAGATTTAGAGACAAACAAAGAATACGCCTTAATGGGCACCAATAAGGGCATTGTATTTATTGATATTACAAATCCCTCAAACACCCTTATTTTAGGTATGCTAGCAACAGCTACAGTAAATAGTTCTTGGAGAGATGTAAAGGTATACGATTCTCATGCGTTTATTGTAAGTGAAGCTGCAAACCACGGAATGCAAGTTTTTGATTTAAAACGCTTAAGAAATGTTTTAAACCCTCCAGAAAGTTTTTCAGCAGATACCCATTTCACCGAATTTGGGAGCGCTCACAATATTGTAATTAATGAAGACAGTGGCTACGCATACATTGTTGGAGGGCCTAGAAACGCTACCTATGGCGGTGGCCCTATATTTGTAAATATTCAAGACCCTTTAAATCCAGTAATTGAAGGAGGATTTAGTGAAGGGGGGTACTCACACGACGCCCAAGTAATTACTTATAACGGACCAGATACTGAATATACGGGAAAAGAAATCTTAATTGGTAGTAATGAAAATGAGGTTGTAATTGCAGATATTAGTGATAAAAAAAATCCAACCATAATTTCTACGATAAGCTACGCTAATGTAAAATATGCACATCAGGGCTGGTTTACTGAAGATTTAAAATATTTTATTTTAGGAGATGAACTAGATGAGCTGCGACTAGGGAATAAGACAAGGTCTATTATTTTTGACTTTAGTGATTTAGATAATCCTGTATCTCACTTTGATTACCTCGGAACTACAAATGCCATCGATCATAACGGATATGTAAAAGATAATATTTATTATCAGGCCAATTATACGGCTGGCGTTCGAATGATTGAAGTATCAAACGTTGCAAATAAAATATTTACAGAAGTTGGTTTTTTTGATACGTACCCAGCAAATAATAATACAGCCTTTAATGGCGTTTGGAACGTGTATCCTTATTTTCCTAGCGGAAACATTATTATAAGCGATATTAATAATGGTTTTTTTGTGATTAGAAAAAAGTAATTCTTACAAACAAATGAAAAAACTTACCCTAATACTCATCCTAACTTTTTTATGTAATTGCTCAAAAAAAGATGTATTTGAGATTACTGAAGTTGATACTAATGTATTTTTTATAGAAACTATTGGAGGGTCTAAAAATGAAGCTTTTAATGCTGTTACAAAAACAACAGATGGTGGTTATATTGTTGCAGGCTATACACAAAGCAACGATGGAGATCTTATTTCAAAAGCAAATATCTCTTTTGACTTTTTAGTTTCAAAATTTTCTTTGGAAAATACGCTAGAATGGCAAAAAACATATGGCGGCTCAGAGGATGACAGCGCATCGGCTATTATTCAAACCTTAGGCGGTGGTTTTGTAGTTTTAGGAACTTCGAAAAGTTCAGATTTAGAGGTTTCTGCAAATGCAGGTTCTCAAGATTTTTGGTTGCTTAAACTTTCAAGTAATGGCAACCTTCTTTGGGAAAAATCATTCGGTTTTTTGGGTGCAGATTATGGCACAGCTTTATTAGAAACTAAAGATGGTGGTTTTCTTATTACAGGAGTTTTAGATGTTTCTGCTTCTAACGGACAAGGAAATGCAAAATCTGCTGAGATACAACATGCTGGTGGAGATTATTGGGCAATAAAAACAGACCAAGCTGGCAATTTAGAATGGAGTCGATTTTTTGGTGGCTCTTTCACTGAAGTTCCTTTAGGAATTATAGAAACAGATGACAATAATTTTATACTTGTAGGTTCTTCTGACAGTAACGATTTTAATATTTCAAATAGCAAAGGTTCTTATGATTTTTGGATTACTAAATTAGCTCCGAACGGAAATCTAATTTGGGAAAAAAGTTTTGGCGGAACCCAAATTGACGAAGCCAAAGCAATTACAAACACAAATGATGGAAACTTTTTAATTGTTGGCGATACCAGAAGTAAAGACAAAGACGTTTCTGTAAATAATGGCGCAGCAGATGTTTGGATACTTAAAATTTCTACGGAAGGAAATCTAATTTGGGAAAAAACAATTGGAGGCAGCAATTTTGATGTTGCAAGAGCCGTTTATAGAACTCAAGATAATGGCTTTTTAATTGCAGGCAGCTCTAGAAGTTTAGACAATGGTTTTGAAAACAAAGGTCAGAATGATGCACTAATTTTAAAAATTGATGACAGCGGAAACCTCTTGTGGCAAAAAACATTTGGGGGTTCTGAAATAGACTTTTTGTATGGCGTTGTAGAATTGAATAATACAGCTATCGTTGCTGTTGGAGAAAGTAGTAGTTCAAATCAAGATATTATAAATAACAAAGGGTTTACAGACGCATTAATCATTCAAATAAAATGAAAAAACAACACTACTTATTAATTTTAATGCTCATTTTTGTTACTCGTTGTAGCAGAGAAAAAGAATGCTGTGTGCAACCAAAACAATCTGAGGTAACCTTAAATTTTACGCATAATTGGGACCGATTAGAAGTTACAAAACAAGACTTTAACGAATTAAAATTTACAAACACCAATGGGGAACGCTTGAGTATCGAAAATTTGCGCTATCTTATTTCTAATATAAGCTTGGTAAACGCTAAAAACTATTATTTAATTGACGTTGGAGAAAATACTGGAACTTCTATCACCATTCCGAACCTTGCAAACGGATCCTATGTTCTCTCTTTTAGATTTGGTTTTTCAGATGAAGACAATATCGATGGGGTATATCAAGATTTAAACTCTGTAAGTTTTAATGTTCCAGGAATGTTAGGTGGTGGTTACCATTTCATGCAATTTGATGGAAAATACCTAAATAGCAATAACGAAGAAGCTGGTTTTAACTACCACACTATTCGCGCTGTAGACAGAACAGACCCAAATGATTTGAAATTCGAAGACACTTCATTTGAAGTAAATTTAGGAACTATTGTAATTAAGAATACTACAGAAGTTGAAATTAAAATGAACCTTGCAGAATGGTTTAAAAATCCGAATACCTGGAATTTAAACGAATTAAACACC
>JBLHIE010000046.1:0-12559 GCA_047614925.1 Arenicella sp. | reverse complement strand
ACAAATGCTCAAGTTTTTAATAATGGAGCTGATGGTCAGAAAGGTTATAAGTCTAAATTTTCTCATGAAAAGGAGGTTGCAGAACCTGGGTATTACAGGGTACATTTAGAGGATACGAGCATAGATGTAGAATTAACCGTCTCTAAAAGAAGTGGTATTCATAAATACCGTTTTCCATCGAAAGAGAATCAGTTTTTACTTATAGACTTACTGCACAGGGATAAAGTTCTAGATGCCAAAATCACTAAAATTTCAGATACAGAAATTGTTGGGTATCGCTTTTCCGAAGCTTGGGCAAGTGATCAACGTTTGTTTTTTAGTATCAAAATGTCTCATCCTTTTACAGATGTTTTGCAATCTCCTTCAAAAAAAGGAACGGCAGGAGCGCAAAAAATAGCACTGCATTTTAGCAACCCAAAGAATGAACCTGTTGTTATGAAAATAGGAATTTCTGCAGTAGATATTGAAGGGGCAAAAAAGAATTTAGAAGCTGAAATAGGAAACAAGACTTTTGAGGAAGTAAAAAAAATGGCACAAGATTTTTGGGAACAGCAATTAGAAAAAATTGTTGTGAACGATACAAATGAAGATAATAAGACCAACTTTTACACGTCGATGTATCATGTTTCTATTGCACCAAATTTATATCAAGATGTAGATGGAAGGTATCGAGGAATGGATATGAAAATTCACGAAACAAAAGATTTTGACTATTATACGGTATTCTCACTTTGGGACACTTATAGAGCTGCGCATCCACTATACACCATTATAGAACAAGAAAAAACCAACGATTTCATCAATACTTTTTTAGCAAAATTTGACGAAGGCGGCATCATGCCAATTTGGGATTTATCGGCGAATTATACCGGTTGTATGATTGGGTATCATGCAGTTGCTGTAATTGCAGATGCTTATTTAAAGGGAATTCGGAAGTACAATGTAGAAAAAGCTTTTAAAGCAATGAAACATTCGGCAACCAGAGATAAGTTAGGGTTGGACTCTTATAAGAATTTCGGATTTATTCCGGTTGAAAAAGAAGCTGAATCGGTTTCTAAAACTTTAGAATATGCTTATGACGATTGGACGATTGCTCAAATGGCAAAAGATTTAGGGAAAGAAGAGGATTATAAAACCTATATAGAAAGAGCGCAATCGTATAAAAACTTGTTCGATCCCAGTACCCAATTTATGAGAGGAAGGTTCAGAAATACGTGGTTTGCACCGTTTGATCCGTACGAAGTGAATTTTAATTATACAGAAGCAAATTCTTGGCAATACAGTTTTTATGTTCCTCAAGATATTTCAGGGTTTATAAAGTTGTTAGGAGGTAAGCAACAATTAGAAAATCAATTAGATAATTTATTTTCTGCCGAAGACAAAACATCAGGCAGTCACCAAGTAGATATTACTGGTTTGATTGGGCAATATGCGCATGGAAATGAACCGAGTCATCACATGGCATATTTGTATAATTTTGTAAATAAACCATACAAAACGCAAGAGAAAGTACGTCAAATCTTAACAGAATTGTATACAAATACACCAGACGGAATTTCAGGAAACGAAGATTGTGGACAAATGAGTGCTTGGTATATTTTTAGTTCTTTAGGATTTTATCCGGTAACGCCAGGTTCAAATCAATATATCATTGGTGCGCCGTTATTTGAGAAAGCCACTATCAATCTAGAAAATGGAAAATCGTTTACTGTTCAAGCGGATAATCAATCCGAAGAAAATAAATACATACAATCTGTAAAATTGAATGGCGAGAATTACGAGTTTTCTTATATTGAGCATCATGATATTATGAAGGGCGGTAGTTTGGTTTTTGAAATGACAAATGAACGCTCAACTTGGGGGATTAAAGATGCATTTATTCCATCAACAAAAATTGAAGCACATGTAATTGTTGCTGCGCCATTTATAGCAAAAGGAGAAATTGCATTTAAAGGAAGTACAGAAGTGAGTTTAGGAAACGCAGATGAAGAAGCAAGTATTTATTATTCTTTGGGTGGTGGTTTTCAGAAATATAAGCAACCTTTTATCATTTCAGAAAAAGTAAGTTTAATAGTATATGCTGAGAAAAATAGTAAAAAAAGTACAGTTATTAAAACAGATTTCTACAAGATAGATCCGAACTTAAAAATTGTTTTGCATACAGAATATGCAAATCAGTATAACGCAGGCGGAGACAATGCGCTAATTGATGGTGTCTTGGGAGCAGAAGATTTTAGAACGGGAACTTGGCAAGGATATTTTGATACAGATTTAGTTGCGGTAGTAGATTTAGGAAAAGAAAAATTAATTTATAATGTAAAAGTATCTTTTTTAAAGGATCAAAAAAGTTGGATATTTTTACCAAAAGAAGTCGAGGTTTACAAATCTAAAGATGGAGTTAATTATGAATTAGAAACAAATAGGAGTTTTAAAAATATAGAAAATACTGATGAAGTAAAAATAGAAACTGTTCATGTATCAAAGCTAGGAGAAGCAAGATATATAAAAGTAATTGCAAAAAAAATAGGGAAACTACCGGAATGGCATATAGGTGCTAAACACAATGGAAGAAGTTGGTTGTTTGTTGATGAGATTCAAATAAATTAAAAAAAAATGAAAAGACGAAATTTTATAAAAAAAGCATCGGTAACTGGTTTAGGATTGGTTGCAGCTTCATCGACATTTATAAATTGTACTGAAACATCAGAAAAAAACGAAGCAATAGTTTCTTCTTTAAAACCAACAATACCCATAGTAATTGCAACTTGGAATACGCCTTTGGCGGTTGAAACTGCGGCAAAAATTTTACAAAATGGAGGTTCGGCTTTAGACGCTGTAGAACAAGGTTGTAGAATAGAAGAAGCCAATGAAGAAGGGCAATCTGTTGGTAAAGGAGGTTTGCCTGATAGAGACGGAGATGTAACTTTAGACGCCTGTATCATGAATGATAAAGGTGATTATGGCGCTGTTTTAGGCGTTAAAAATATCATGCATGTAATTTCTGTAGCAAGAAAAGTTATGGAAGATACGCCACACGTAATGTTAGTAGCAGAAGGTGCAGAGCAATTTGCCGTTTCTAAAGGATTTAAAAGAGAAAATTTACTAACAGAAGCCGCTAAAAAAGCTTGGGAAAAATGGAAGGTAAAATCAGAATACAAGCCCATTATTAATATAGAAAATCACGATACCATTGGCATGTTGGCAATTGATAAAAAAGGAAATATTTCTGGCGCTTGCACCACAAGTGGTTTGGCCTATAAATTGGCAGGTAGAGTAGGAGACTCTCCTATTATTGGTGGTGGTTTGTTTGTTGACAATGAAATTGGTGGCGCATCTGCAACCGGTTTAGGAGAGGAGGTTTTAAAAACGGTGGGTAGTTTTTTAATTGTAGAATTAATGCGACAAGGGAAATCTCCACAAGAAGCCTGCGAAATCGCAATTGGTAGAATTGTAAACAAACCTGGTAAAGACTTTAAGAACTTTCAAGTGGGGTATATTGCGTTAAATAAGCAAGGAGAAACAGGTGCATATTCAATTCACGAGTGGTTTAGTTACAACCTATTTAAAGACGGAGAAAACATAAATATAAAATCAGATTATTACAACAAAGTATAATGATGTTTACAACAGCAAACAGTAAATCAAATAAAAGTGCCTTTATATTTTTAACAACCTTGTTTTTCCTTTGGGGGTTTATCACTGTTTTAGTTGATAGTTTAGTACCAAGGTTAAAAGATGTGTTCGAAATGTCATATGCAAAAACGGTCTTAGTGCAGTTTGCTTTTTTTGTGGCATTTTTTGTGTTTTCTGTTCCTGCAGGATTTCTATTATCAAAAATTGGATACAAAAAAGGAATTATTTTAGGACTGCTAACAATGGCTCTTGGCTGTTTATTGTTTTACCCGGCAGCCTCTTTTAGAGCTTTTCCTATATTTTTGATTGGCTACTTTACCTTGGCTGGGGGAATTACAATTTTACAAGTAGCTGCAAATCCGTATGTCGCTTTATTAGGAAATGAAGCCGGCGCAAGCAGTCGTTTAAACTTATCACAAGCATTTAATTCTTTAGGAACTACGATTGCACCTGTTGTTGGTGCTTTATTTTTATTAAGCGATTCTGTAAAAACATCCGAAGAAATAGTAATGTTATCAGAAGTTGAAAAGACAAATTATTATGTTGCAGAGGCTGCAACAGTGCAAACTCCTTTTGTTTTAATAGCGCTATCAATTGCAGTTTTAGCTTTAATATTCAGCTTTATAAAACTGCCTAAAGTGATACAAGAAAATCCGAAAGGTGGCTATTTGAAGTTGCTTAAAAATAAGTTTATGTTAATGGGTGCTTTAGGTGTTTTTGTATATGTTGGTGCAGAAGTTGCTATCGGAAGTTTTTTGGTAAATTATTTTTCTGATATGAATTTAGCTGTAATTATCTTTCAAAATGATACAATGATGCAGACTGCAAACACTATTGCAAATACTTTTAATAAAACCTTTACAAATGCAGACCCTAAATCTTTATTAGGGATTTTTGTTATTTTTTATTGGGGAGGCGCAATGATTGGACGCTTTGTAGGAGCTTATTTGACCAAGATCATAACGCCTGGTATAGTGTTAACAATCTTTGCCTCTTTAGCAATTGTAATGATTTTAATATCTATTAGCACCTCGGGATTAATCTCTATGTGGTCTATTCTTGCCGTTGGTTTATTCAATTCAATTATGTTTCCAACCATTTTCAGCTTGAGTTTAGAAGGCTTAGGAGATTTAAAGGCGCAAGCTTCTGGTTTGTTGTGTATGGCAATTGTTGGAGGTGCTGTCATTCCCTTTATTTTTGGAAGTTTAATTGATGGTTTCGGATTTAAAATAGCCTTTATTTTAACGATTTTATGTTATGCTTATATCTTGTATTTTGGGAAAATTAAAGCGAAGAAGTAATTCGTAATTATCCTTGT
The DNA here is from genome assembly GCA_047614925.1 of Arenicella sp. Lineage (GTDB taxonomy): Bacteria > Bacteroidota > Bacteroidia > Flavobacteriales > Flavobacteriaceae > Polaribacter. The sequence continues at coordinate 7,608 of JBLHIE010000046.1, read as the reverse complement.
CTGATAAAAATAGTACTATTTTCAATGAGCTAAAACCAATAAGAAATTAAAATCTTGTTTTTGTCAAGTTTTAATAATAAAGTCCTTGTTCCTATTTCTGTAAGTAAGGTAGTCTTTTGTGTTTAAGCTAATATCCATGATAAAAAGGCTCTGCGCTACATTTGAACTAGCAGTTGCTGATTGCGTACTATTTTAAAATGGTTAGTCTTTGCCTACTTTATCGTATTCAGTGATCATAAGGTATGCCCATATTAATACACATACCACAACAAACACCGAAAAATATAAGACAATTTTATCTGCGTTCATGTTTTATAAGTTTTAAATAAATCATTACTCCTAAAAGGGTTGGAGCCCATATTCCAATAAAAATTCCATGAAGTTTGTCTCCTGTTAGGAAGAGGTATTCCGATAAAACTACTATTAAAACACAAATTACCAACATTATAAGGTTCATAAATCCTATTTTTTTTATGACATTCATATTTCTGGTATTTTCTTAAAAATAATTAAAATTTTATTATTTCTTAGTAAAATTGCTAATAAATCTTGTAAATTATTTTTTTTATTGATTATTTAGGTATAGTTTTAAGCTTTAAAAACTATACATAAAGAGTCTTATTATAGTTATATATTTGATTATTATTACTTTATAATAGAGTTATACCAAACAAAGTCATACGATGAAAATACATCTACATACAGCAATCTTATTATTTGTAATTCTTACTACAACCTTTCGCTTTAGTGCTCAAGAAGTATCTCCAGTGCATGTTTTCACGACACAAGATTATGGTGGTGGGAACCAAAATTGGTCTATTTCTCAAGCACCCAATAAATACATTTATGTGGCAAATAATAAGGGTTTATTAGAGTATAATGGGGCAAATTGGTATTTATATCCAACTCCAAACGGAACGATTATGAGATCTGTAAAAAGTATAAATAATCAAATTTTTACTGGTTTTTATAAAGATTTTGGCTATTGGGAGAAAGACGCATATGGTTTTTTAGTATTTAATTCCATTGTTACTCAAAAAGAAGTTGAAATGTTTGAAGATGAACAGATTTGGGAGATTATTGAGCTAGATGGCTGGGTGTTATTTAAGTCTCTTCAACGAATTTATTTATATAATTTAAAAACTAAATCTTTAAAAATTTTGGAAGGCAAAGGAGTGTTAACTAAGATTTCAAAGGTGAATGATGTGGTTTATTTTCAGGATTTTGGGTATGGACTGTTTAAAATAGAGAACGGCTCACCTTTATTAGTGTCTAATGACGCCGTCTTGAAAAACAATAAACTTGCGAAAATTTTTTATAAAGAAGGTAAGTTGTTTTTTCTAACTCAAAATAAAGGATTTTATTTCTTAAAAAACGGAAAGTTGGAAAGGTGGCAAGTATCAGCAAATGCATATTTAAAGAATAAAACAATCTATAGTTCAGAGATTCTTAGTGATGGAACGATGGCATTGGGAACAATCTCTAATGGAGTTATTTATGTTACTGGTGCTGGTGAGGTAGACGCTCAAATAAATCAAAATTTAGGATTGAGTAATAATACAATACTTTCTGTTTTTGAAGATGTTGATAAAAATATTTGGTTAGGTTTGGATAACGGAATTAATCTTGTTAATTACTCATCACCTATAAAAATATTTATAAATCATAAAGATTTTTTAGGTACTATTTACGCCTCTGTTATGTATGATGGGGCGTTGTATCTTGGCACCAATCAAGGTTTGTTTTACAAGGAGCAGAATTCTAACAATCCATTTACATTTATTAAAAACACACAAGGACAAGTATGGAATTTAAGTGTAATTGATGGTACTTTATTTTGTGGTCACGATTCAGGAACTTTCATTATAAATAATAAAGAGGCGAATTTAATTTTTGGTATGCAAGGTACTTGGGATTTTATGAAACTAGAAGATAATTTAATTGTCCAAGGAAATTATGATGGTTTGTATGTGCTACAAAAGGAGAAAAATACTTGGCGCATGCGTAACAAGATTAAAGGTTTTAAAAATTCTGCGAAATATTTTATCGTGTTAGAAAATGGCGAAATTTTTGTAAGTCATGAATATAAGGGAGTTTATAAATTAAAAGTCGATGATTTATTTACAACGGTTCTAAAAACCGTTAAAGACACCTCTGTGCAGAAAGGAATTCATTCGAGTATCTTAAAACACAAAAACGATATTTTTTATGCCTCTAAAAAAGGGGTTTTTAAGTATGATTTTCAGAAGAATACCTTTAAACTAGATTCTGTTTATACATCTCTAATACCTGAGGATGTCTTTGTTTCAGGAAAACTCATTTCAGATGATTACTCTAATAAGATTTGGTCTTTTACAAATGAGGGTCTTCGATTTTTAAATCCTGGAAAACTAAGTGATAAAGCAACTTTAGAAATAATATCTATTAAAAGGTCCTTATTTAAGGGGCTTTCTGGGTTTGAAAATATTATTCATTTAGATAATGAAAAGTATCTTGTAGGAACTGTTGATGGTTATTTAATAGTTGATTTAAATAAAATTATTACTCCTAAAAATTTAGAAATTAATATTAATCAAATTTTTAATCATGAACTGAACCAACCTTCTAAAAATATTCGTTTAAATGCAAACGTAACCTTTATGAATAAAGAAAACAGTTTAGAGTTTTACTACAGTGTCCCTAGTTTTGATAAAACCTCCAATATTGCATACCAGTACAAACTTGAAGGATATCACAACAATTGGAGTGAATTTAGAACCTCAAATTCCATTCTTTTTGAAAATTTGCCGTTTGGTAATTACACATTTAAGGTTCGGGCTTTAATATCAGGTAGTTTGACGAACAATGTTTCTGAGTTTAATTTTAGTATTGCGAAACCATGGTTTTTATCAAATATTGCTGTGATCGTCTATATTTTAGCGTTGTTGTCCTTAATTTTTATTTGGTATGCGTTATCTAAAAGGTATTATAGTAGAAAACAAGAAAAGCTTTTGTCTAGAGCCCAAAAAGAGATAAAGCTATCGGAGTTAGAGAGTTCTCAGAAGATTATAAAATTAAATAATGATAAATTAAGAAGCGATATTGAAAGTAAAAACAGAGAATTAGCAACCTCTACGATGAGTATGATTAAGAAGAATGAGTTTTTAAATTCTATAAAAAATGAACTTTTAGATGGCACTGAAAAGAATGTTTCTAAGGTTGTTAAAATTATTGATAAAAACTTAAACAATACAGACGATTGGAAAATGTTTCAAGAGGCATTTAACAATGCAGATAAAAATTTTTTAGATAAAGTAAAAGAAAAGCATCCAGATCTAACCCCAAATGATTTAAGGTTGTGCGCCTATTTAAGACTTAATTTATCTTCAAAAGAAATTGCACCACTTTTAAATATTTCTCATAGGAGTGTAGAGGTGAAAAGATATCGTTTAAGAAAAAAGATGGATTTAGAGCACAATGCAAACTTAACAAATTATATTTTAGAAATATAATACTACATCAATAGGTATTATTATCCATACATTTCCACAACATTATAAATTATTAGTTTTTTTTTTACTTTATAAAATGCCTTGTTTTGTTAGTATTTATATTGTTTTTAGTTAAATTAATATCATGTATGTTTTTTGTTGGGGTGTATTTTGTGAATACAGCAGTTATTTCGTTTTACATTGTAGAAAAATAAATTCTTTATTCATGGGAAAACAAATCACATTATTATTCTTTATTTTAGTCGGTTTTTGTGCAACTGCACAAACCATTAATATTAAAGGAATTGTTAAAGATGCGGCTTCTGGAGATGTACTTCCTGGAGTTAGTATTCTTGTCAAAGGTTCTCCAACCGGAACACAAACAGATTTTGACGGATTATTTAGTCTAAACAACTTAAACGAAAATGCTGTTTTAGTATTTAGATATTTAGGATATAAACAAAAAGAGGTAGTCGTTACAAAAGCATTAATGGATATTTCTTTAGAGCAAGAGGCACAATCTCTAGATGAAATTGTACTTATCGGGTATGGATCTCAGAAAAAGAAAGAGACTACAGGTGCTGTTGCTATAATATCTAGTCAAACGATTGAAGATTTAAAACCAATTAGAATTGAACAGGCCTTACAGGGTCAAGTAGCAGGTGTCAATATTACAACAACATCTGGTGCCCCTGGTGCTGCTTCTAATATTAGAATTAGAGGGGTTTCTACGAACGGAGACAATCAGCCATTAATTTTAGTAGATGGAAACAGAATTGAAGATTTAAGTGTCATCAATCCCTCAGATATAGAATCTATTAACATTTTAAAGGATGCTACTGCGGGTATATACGGAGTTTTAGCAGCTAATGGTGTAATTATAATTACAACAAAATCTGGGCGAAAAAATTCAGATTTCAAGTTTACCTTTAATTCATATACAGGTTTACAGAATACAACAAGAGAAATTCCTTTGCTAAATGCAACAGAATATGCTCTATTGGCAAATGAGGCGCATGCCGCGAACGGAGAGGCATTGCCTTTTTCAGATGTTCGGTATTTTGGACAAGGAACAAATTGGCAAGATGAAGTTTTTCAAACTGCACTTATAGCAAGTACAGACATTACCATTAATAAAGGAACAGAGAAGTCTACCTATTCATTTGGTGCTTCTTATTTAGATCAAGACGGTATTGTTGGTGGAGATAAAGCAAATTTTAATAGGCTTACTGCTCGTCTAAATTTTAGTACAGATCTCTTGAAGAATTTGAAATTCACCTCATCTTCCGTGTATACAAATACAAATAGAAAAGGGTTATCAGAAAACACGTTAGGTTCTGTGTTATTTAATGCATTGAACATGCCTTCTAATTTAGCAGTTAGAGATGCAGATGGCAATTACACATTGGCACCTAATGACGGTGTGGGTATTGAAGTGATAAATCCACTAGCTCAAATAGAAGACTCATACAATAAAGCCCAGGTAAATAAGTTTTCAGGTAGCTATGGTTTAAATTATTCTTTTTTAAAGCATTTTTCTGCAGAATCTAGAATTCAGTTCAATGAAGCGAAAGTTACCTCTAAAGTATATACTCCAGAAGTTTTTTACGGAAACGCTAAGGTTTTTAACAATGGTGTTTTAGGTGACGGTATTAATAATGCGGGTGTTTTCGAAGGAGAACAAACGTATAGAGATTATACATTTGATGCTTTTGTTAAATATGAACAAATAATAAATGATGTACATGATATCAAGGTCTTGTTGGGAACTTCAGTATATAGATCTCAGGGAATTAATGATATTAGTTTAACGGGGCTTGGTGCGAACGGTAATTCATTAAGCAGCGTAAGCGTTAGTGGTGCGGATAGTTTCCTTGACAATTTAGAAATAAGCAATTCGCCAAGAAAATTCTTTGATGATCGTTTACTATCTTACTTTACGCGTCTACAATACAATTATAAAAGTAAATACTTGTTCTCTGCTGTATTGAGAAGAGATGGTTCTTCTAACTTTGGTCCACAAAATAAATTTGGCTTTTTCCCTTCTGGTTCTCTAGGATGGGTTGCCTCAGAAGAATCTTTCTTACAAGATTCAGATGCTATCAATTTCTTAAAGTTCAGAGCTAGTTATGGAGTTATTGGAAACGCAAGAATTGGGAGTTTTGGTTTCGTTTCGACATTGTCAGGTGAAGGTGCATACGTCTTTGACGATGCCATTAACTTTGGAACTGCTGAAGGAAACTTGTCTAACCCAGAAGTGCGTTGGGAAAGGCAAAAGCCTTTAGATTTTGGTGTAGATATGAGATTGTTTAATAGATTTGATATTACAGCAGATTATTTTAGTAAAACAACAGAAGATTTGTTAATTCGTGCAGAGGTTTCAGGAATACTAGGTGTAAGTGCACCGGGTTCTGGAGTGCCTATAATTAATGCAGGAACAATTAGAAATGAAGGTGTAGAATTTTCTATTGCTTATAAAGAACGCGTCTCTGAAGATTTTAAATTCGGACTTACATATAATGTTACTTCACTTAAAAATGAAGTGCTAAAAGTAAATTTAGGTGATGATCCTTTAACCGTTACTGGTTTTGGCTTAGGAGGCCAAGAGTTTGCAAGAATGGAAGTTGGTTTGCCAATTGGTTATTTCTATGGTTACCAAACAGCAGGTATCTTTCAAACACAAGCAGAAGTAGATGCGCATGCAAGTCAAACAAATGCAAATCCAGGAGATTTACGTTTTGCAGATTTAAATGGAGATGGTGAAATAACGCCAGAGGATAGAACAAACTTAGGAGATCCAATTCCAGAATTAACAATGGGAATGAATTTTAGTTTCGATTATAAAAACTTTGATTTTAATATGTATGCATTTGCATCAATAGGAAATGATATCGTAAGAAACTATGAGAGAAACTTAGCGTTAACAAACAGACCAGCTTATTATTTAGACAGATGGACAGGTCCAGGAACCAGTAACACATTTCCTAGAGTAACTACAGGAGCCACTGGAAACACCTTGTTTTCTGACTTCTATGTGGAAGATGGTTCTTTTCTTAGATTACAAAATATACAAGTAGGATACTCTCTTAACTCGGAGGATGCAACGAGGTTTGGTTTGGATAAATTAAGACTTTATCTATCGGCAAGTAACTTGGTTACTTTGACGAAATATAAAGGATATGATCCTACAGCTTCTAATGGTAATCCATTAGGTGGTGGTTTAGATAACGGATTTTATCCGAGTCCTCAAACTTTTATATTGGGTGTAAACCTTAATTTTTAAAAAATAGATAATGAAAAAAATAAACATAAAAATTATAACAACACTAATTTTAATTTTAAGTCTTAGTTTTTCTTGTAGCGATGATTTCGTAGATGTAGAGTCATCCGCAGAAAACTCAGAAGATTATTTTAATTCAGAACAAGATTATCAAGACGCGTTAGTAGGTGCTTACGATTTATTACAATCTACCTATTTAAACGCAATGTTAGGAGAAATTGCTTCGGATAATACTTTATCTGGAGGAGAAAACGCTAACGATGTTATTGGTTTTCAGGAAATTGATAACATGACGCATACCCCTTTAAATGCACAACTAAGAAATATTTGGGGTTGGATGTTTTCAGGAGTCAATAGAGCAAATTTTATTTTAGAGTTTCAAGACAAGACAGATTTTACAGGGAAAGAAGCAGTATTAGCACAAGCCCGTTTTTTAAGAGCATATTATTACTTTGAATTGGTAAAATGGTTTGGTGATGTTCCTTTAATAGTAGATAAGAGATTTCAATTTGGAAGTCAGTTTGATGTTGATAGAACTCCGAAAGCAGCTGTTTTTGCTCAAATGGAGTTAGATTTAATCTATGCTGCAGATAACTTGCCGTATGTGCAAGCAGAAGTAGGTAGAATTACAAAAGGAGCTGCACAAGCACTTTTAGGAAAGGCTTATTTATACCAAGATAAATTTGAAGAAGCTGCTGTAGTTTTAGATAATTTAATTTCAAATGGTCCATATGACCTTGTCGCAGATTATAATACAATTTTTGAAAATGCCGGAGAAAATAATATAGAGTCTGTCTTTGAAGTTCAGTATACAGATTTAGAAGGTGCTGGTTTTGGCTGTTTGCAATGTAGTGAAGG
>JBLHIE010000045.1:0-12591 GCA_047614925.1 Arenicella sp. | reverse complement strand
TTACCTGTTTTTTAGGAATGCTGGCCATTATTTTAGGCGCTTTTGGTGCACATGCTTTAAAGGAGTTCCTTACTTCAGAAGAATTATCAAGTTTTAACACCGCTGTTCAATATCAAATGTATCATGTCATTGTGTTGCTATTTGTAAATGGGTATGCTGCATTTTCAATAAAACAGAAAAACACCATCAGTTGGTTGTTTTTCTTTGGAATATTTCTCTTTTCAGGATCTATTTATGCGATTCAATTAACAACAGTAACTGCAAAATCTATTTGGTTTATAACGCCTCTTGGCGGTTTATTTTTTATTCTTGGTTGGGGATTTATGCTCGTGGTCTTTTTTCAAAAATTGAGAAAGAAATAAAAATCTGAGAATTATTATATTTAAATAAGCCTGTTTTAAAATATTGCTTAATTTTGTACTTCATTAAAAACAAAAAAAATATTGATATGGTAGATACAAATACGAAATCGATTTCGTTAAATAGTCTAGGAATCAAAAATGCAACAATTCGCTATCAGTTAACTTCGAGTGAGTTACACGAAGAAACGTTGAAAAAGGAACAAGGAGTAGCATCTTCTTTAGGTGCAATTGCAGTAAATACAGGTGAGTTTACAGGGCGCTCGCCAAAAGATCGATTTATCGTAAAAGATGCGATTACAAAAGATGAAGTTTGGTGGAGTGATATCAATCTTCCTTTTGATTCTCAGAAATTTGATGCACTTTATAATAAGGTTACAACGTATCTTTCTGAAAAAGAAATTTTTGTAAGAGATTCTTACGCATGTGCAGACGAAAACTATAAGCTAAGCATCAGAGTTTTAAATGAGTACCCTTGGAGTAATATGTTTGCATACAACATGTTTTTAAGACCTACGGAAGCGGAGTTAAAAGACTTTGATCCTGAATGGACCGTGGTAAACGCTCCTGGTTTTATGGCAGATCCTGAAGTAGACGGAACGCGCCAACATAATTTTGCCATCTTAAACTTTACAAGAAAAATAGCTTTAATTGGTGGTACTGGATATACTGGTGAAATTAAAAAAGGAATTTTCTCTGCTTTAAACTTCATACTACCTGTTTATAAAAAAACTTTACCAATGCACTGTTCTGCAAATGTTGGTAAAAAAGGGGATACCGCAATTTTCTTTGGACTTTCAGGTACCGGAAAAACAACACTTTCTACAGATCCTGATAGAAGTTTAATTGGAGATGATGAACACGGTTGGACGGAAGAAAATACCGTTTTTAATTTTGAAGGAGGCTGTTACGCGAAAGTGATTAACTTATCGCAAGAACAAGAGCCAGAAATTTTCGCAGCAATTAAAAAAGGAGCAATTCTAGAAAATGTTGTGATGGATAAAATGGGCGCTATTAATTTTGCAGACACTTCCATTACCCAAAATACAAGAGTTAGTTATCCTATTTATCATATAGCCAATATTCAAAAACCATCCATAGGTAAAAACCCGAAAAATATTTTCTTTTTAACGGCAGATGCTTTTGGTGTTTTGCCTCCAATTTCTAAGTTAACACCAAGTCAAGCAGCGTACCACTTTATTTCTGGTTATACAGCTAAGGTTGCAGGAACAGAAGCAGGAGTTACAGAACCAACACCTAGCTTTTCAGCTTGTTTTGGCGCACCTTTTATGCCATTGCATCCTACAAAATACGCAGAAATGCTAAGTAAAAAGATGCAAGAAACAGGCGTAAACGTTTGGTTGATAAATACAGGTTGGTCTGGAGGCCAATACGGAGTTGGAAGAAGAATGCCTTTAAAATATACAAGAGCAATGATTTCTGCTGTTTTAAATGGCGATTTAGGAAGTTATAAATATGAAGATTATCATATACATTCCGTTTTTGGAGTTGCGCAACCAAGAAGTTGTCCTGGTGTACCTTCAGAATTATTAAGCCCTAAAGCAACTTGGAATAATGATGAAGCCTATTATAAAACGGCGTTTAAATTAGCGAATGCATTTAGAGAAAATTTTATGCAATTTGAAGAAGTTGCAAGTGAAGAGATCCGCAGAGGAGGTCCGCAACGTTTCGCACTATAATAAAAAACTATTTATTGTTAAATCGTCTAAAAAAAAATTTTTTAGACGATTTTTTTTTGATGATTATTTTACGATTTTAAATTCTATATTTAAAGAATGACAAATAGGCAATATAATCATACCAGTTGCCCCTGCTTTTATGCAACTAAAACAATATAAATTATGAAAACTACAGTATCAGTTCTTTTATTTTTTGGCTTTATTTTAAATGCTTTTAGTCAAACAAATGATGAGAAAATAAACAGATTCTCAAATGACATCGCGGTCAAAGTCATAGAATGGAGAAGACATTTGCATGAAAACCCAGAATTATCCAACAGAGAATTTAAGACTGCAAAATACATTTCGAAACATTTAAAAGAATTAGGAATAGAAGTACAAGAAGGTGTCGCAAAAACAGGTGTTGTAGGTTTGTTAAAAGGAGATTTACCAGGAAAAGTAGTCGCTTTAAGGGCCGATATGGATGCACTGCCGGTTACAGAAAGAAATGATTTACCTTTTAAGTCTTTAGTTACTTCAGAATATAATGGTAAAAAAACAGGTGTAATGCACGCTTGTGGTCATGATACGCACGTAGCTATATTAATGGGAGCTGCAGAAGTACTTTCTAAAATGAAAAGTGAAATTAAAGGAACGGTTAAGTTCATTTTTCAACCTGCAGAAGAAGGACCTCCAAAAGGAGAAGAAGGTGGAGCAGAATTAATGGTGAAAGAAAATGTGTTAAAAAATCCTGATGTAGATGCTATTTTTGGATTGCATATCGGTTCTGCAACAGACGTGGGAACCGTTAAATACAAGTCCGGCGGAATTATGGCAGCAGCCCAAAATTTTGAAATCAATATTAAAGGAAAACAAGCACATGGTTCTAGACCTTGGAGTGGTGTAGACCCAATATTAACTGCAGCAAGTATCATACAAGGTTTACAAACGATAATTAGTAGAGAAGCAGAACTAACAAAGGAAGGCGCCGTAATTACAGTAGGAATGATCAATGCAGGAATCCGCTCTAATATTATTCCAGAAAGCGCAAAATTAGTAGGTACAATTCGTACTTTAGACTATGACATGCAAAAATTTATCAATGATAGAATGAAGGAAATGGTGCCTGCAATTGCAAAAGTGCACAGAGCGGAGGCCACGATAGAAATTTCAAAAGGATTGCCAATTACGTACAATCATATCAAATTAACAGAAAAAATGTTGCCTACTTTACAACGCATTGCAGGTGCTGAAAACGTTGTTAAAATCAGTGCAATTACAGGTGCAGAAGATTTCTCGTTTTACCAGCAAAAAATACCTGGCTTGTACTTCTTTTTAGGAGGAAAATCTTTAAATATAAAAACAGAAGACGCATCCGGCCATCATACACCAGATTTTGTGATTGACGAAAGTGGTTTTGTTTTAGGAGTAAAAACAATGACCGCTTTAACACTGGACTATTTAAATGATTAAAAATATTTTCAAAAACATAGGACCTGGTACTTTAGTAGCAGCGGCTTTTATTGGGCCAGGAACCGTAACATTATGCACTTTAGCCGGCGTAAACTTCGGCTTCAACTTACTGTGGGCAATGTTGCTGTCTATCATTGCTACCATTGTTTTACAAGAAATGGCAGCAAGATTGGGCATTATTTCTCAAAAAGGATTGTCTGAAGTTATTCGAGAAGAAATTAAAACACCTTTTTTACGAAAAGGGATTACGGTTTTAATTTTATCTGCCGTGGTTGTTGGAAATGCATCTTATGAAGCAGGAAACATTAGTGGAGGAATCTTAGGGTTAGAAAGTGTTTTAGGAAAGTACAGCTTTTCTTTAGGGACTATTTCAATCAATTTAATGAGCTTATTAATTGGTTTGATAGCTTTTGTTCTTTTGTACATCGGGAGTTATAAGTTTTTAGAAAAAGCCTTGATTTCTCTAGTGCTACTAATGAGTGTTTCTTTTGTAGCAACCGCAATTATTACAAAACCAAACCTTCTCGAAGTGCTAAACGGACTCTTTATTCCGAAGTTTCCTGAGAAAAGTATTTTAACAATAATAGGTTTGGTGGGCACAACTGTAGTGCCTTATAATTTGTTTTTGCATGCGGCTTTGGTAAAAGAACGTTGGCATAAAAAAGAAGATTTAAAATTTGCTAGAAAAGACACTATTATCTCAATTATTTTAGGAGGTCTGGTTTCTATGGCAATTATAATTTCTGCAGCGGCCATTCAAACCACAGATATTGCCAATGCAGCAGATTTAGCAAAAGGTTTAGCTCCTTTATTTGGTGACTTTGCAAAATACTTTATGGCTTTGGGTTTATTTGCAGCAGGCATAACGTCTGCAATTACAGCACCTTTGGCCGCAGCTTATGTTGCGAAAGGTTGCTTGGGTTGGTCTGGCGGTTTAAAATCTAAAAAATTTAGATGTGTTTGGATTGCTATTTTATTCTTAGGTGTTTTATTTTCTTCGATCGGTATAAAACCGATAGAAATTATAAAGTTTGCACAAGTTGCCAACGGAATGTTATTGCCCATAATTGCTGGTATTTTATTGTGGATTGTCAATAAGAAGTCAGTTTTAGGGAGTTATGTAAATTCTAAAACTCAGAATATTTTAGGAATCCTTATTGTATGTATTGCTGTTTTTTTAGGAGTAAAAGGAGTTTTAAAAGTTTTAAACATCTTATAAATGAAGATTGATGTGAATTGTGATGTTGGTGAAGGAATGAATAATGAGCATCTGATAATGCCCTTTATTTCTTCTTGTAGCATTGCTTGTGGAGGTCATTTTGGGGATAAAAACACTATTGATAAAACCATACAGTTCGCAATTGAAAATAAGGTACTTATGGGCGCGCATCCTTCTTTTCCAGATAAAAACAACTTCGGAAGAAAAATTTTAGATATTTCTGAAGAAGTTTTAAAAGAAAGTATCGAAACACAATTAGAATTATTTTTGGCATGTATAGCAAACTTTAACCAAAAAATGCACCATATAAAACCTCATGGCGCGCTATATAATTTAATTGCTACAGATAAAAAGGAAGCACAGAAGTTTATCAGAATTATAAAGAAGTATGTAAAAGATTGCTTTTTATATGTTCCTTATGCTTCTGAAATAGCAACAATTGCTTTAGAGCATCAGATCAAAATTAAGTACGAAGCTTTTGCCGATAGAAATTATAATGAAGATGCTTCTTTAGTTTCTAGAGATCAGGAAAATGCGCTAATTTTAAATCCGAAAAAAGTGGTAAAGCACGTCTTACATATTATAAAGACGAGTAAGGTGAAAACCGTTTCAGGTATTGAAAAGGAATTAAAAGCGGATACCTTTTGTGTTCACGGAGATACTGAGAATGTCATCGAAATCGCATCCTTTTTAATGGATGAATTAAAAAAGAAAGGCATTGCAATTGAAGCATAAAATCACATACAAACCTTTTGGAGACGCCGCAATTTTGGTAGCATGGGATGCTGAGATTTCCATCTCAATCTCTGATGATATTTTAGAATTTCAGCAAAAAATTAAAGCCTTAAAAGATGTCAATATAGCAGACGTTATTATTGGTTACAGCTCTTTAACCGTTGTTTTTAAAAATAGCAGGCTTGATTATTTGAGTGCAGTAAAAAACTTAAAACAACTGCATACTTCGGAATATAAAGGTTTAAAAAAAACACCCATTATTTGGGAAATACCCGTGTGTTATGATTTAGACTTTGGCATTGATTTGCAAGAAATGGCCAACAAGGCTAATTTAGAAGTGTCAGAAATTATTAAGTTACATTCACAAAAACGCTATCGTGTTTATTTTATAGGATTTCTTCCTGGGTTCTTGTATTTAGGCGGTTTGCATAAGCAGTTGTTTTTTGAAAGAAAGGCAAATCCGAGATTAAATGTACCAAAAGGAGCTGTTGCAATAGGAGGAGAGCAAACTGGCGTTTATCCTACAGAAAGTGCTGGTGGTTGGAATATTATTGGTAAAACTCCCGTGAATTTTTTCAATATAAATGAGGACAATCCGTGTTTTGCAAAAGCAGGTGATTTTATAAAATTTGTGTCTATTGATAAAGACCAATTTCTTCAAATAGAGAAAGAAGTAAAAGATACTTCTTATAAAATTTCTAAAACCTTACACAATGCTTAGCGTTTTAAAACCTGGATTTTTTAATAGTATTCAAGACAAAGGTAGGGTTGGTTTTGCAGCTATCGGGATTCCTGTTTCTGGGGTTATGGATAGCAATGCTTCGGATATGGCAAATAGTGTTTTAAACAACTCTTTAGAAGCTGCTGTTGTAGAAATTTATAGCGGTAGTTGCGAGTTTCAGTTTTTATGTGCCACTTTTATTTGTGTTTCTGGAGGCGATTTTTCTTCAAAATTAAACAAACAAGCAATTGGATTAAATAAAAAAATAAGTGTTTCTAAAAATGATATTTTATCATTTGGAAAAGTAAATTTTGGTGCAAGGTGTTATTTGGCAGTTGCTGGCGGAATTCAATCCGAAGTAAAATTAAATAGCAGGAGTTTTTACAAAGGTATTACGCAAGATATCTTTTTACAAAGAGGTATGGAGATCCCTATTTTAGAGGTTACAAAAAGTGAACTTGTTTCAAACGCGTCCATAAAAGTAAATGCATTGCATTTTAGTTCACTACATATAAAATGTTACAAAGGCCCTGAGTTTGAACGATTACAAGCAGATCAACAAAAAGAATTATTTGAGAATTTTTTTTCTATTTCTAAGGATATAAATAGAATGGGCTATCGTTTGAATGAAACAATACCGAACACGCTACCCAGTATTTTAACAAGTGCTGTTTTGCCCGGAACGGTGCAATTAACACCTTCAGGAAAATTAATTATTTTAATGAGAGATTGCCAAGTTACTGGTGGTTATCCGCGAGTTTTACAAGTATCCGAAGAAAGTATAAATAGATTGTCTCAGAAAATGACAGGAGACAAAATTCAGTTTGTGTTGTAATAAAAAAGCACCTCAGTTGAGGTGCTTTATATGTTTTAAAAATAAGAGTTTAGATATTCTTCTCTATTTCAATTTTCACCATTTTACTTTTTTCTCCTTTAGAGGCATCCATTTTAAAGTGAGGTTTTCCATGAACACCTTCACCTTTTAAAGCAGCTACTCTTGCTTCAACATCTTCTAAAGTTCCTTTAATAACTTCTTCTTTGGTTTTTTTAACACCATTTTCAACATATACAGATGTTATGGTAGCTTTTGCCATTTCATCAGTATTTGTGAGGACAATTTCTTTTGTGATTTCTTTGCTTGAATGATTTTTATCTGCATGCCCACCTAAAATAGGTGCAATTACCAGACCGATTAAACAGGTAAGTTTAATTAAGATGTTCATAGAAGGGCCAGAAGTGTCTTTAAAAGGATCTCCAACAGTATCTCCAGTTACAGCAGCTTTGTGTGCTTCAGAGCCTTTGTAAGTCATTACTCCGTTAATTTCTACACCTGCTTCAAAAGATTTTTTAGCATTGTCCCATGCACCACCAGCATTATTTTGAAAGATTGCCCAAAGTACACCAGAAACGGTAACACCAGCCATATAACCACCTAACATTTCTGCAACTAACATGTTGTTTTCTTGGTATACCAATTTACCAACTAAGACCACAAGTATTGGAAAACCAATGGTTAAAAGACCAGGTAACATCATTTCTTTCAAAGATGCTTTGGTAGAAATAGCAACACACTTGTCGTATTCCGGTTTTCCAGTTCCTTCCATAATTCCTGGAATTTC
This sequence comes from Arenicella sp., assembly GCA_047614925.1. Classification (GTDB taxonomy): domain Bacteria; phylum Bacteroidota; class Bacteroidia; order Flavobacteriales; family Flavobacteriaceae; genus Polaribacter. The sequence goes on along the minus strand of JBLHIE010000045.1, from coordinate 4,786 downwards.
TCTAAACTGTCTTACCACTTCATTTACCATTTCCATGGCAGCTTTACCAACAGCATTCATTGCCAATGCAGAGAATACTACAGGTACCATACCACCAACAAATAACATTGCTAACACGGGTGCTTTGAAAATGTTAATTCCGTCTATTCCTGTAAAAGTTACGTATGCTGCAAATAAAGCTAAAGAAGTTAATGCAGCAGAAGCAATGGCAAAACCTTTACCAGTTGCAGCAGTTGTGTTACCAACAGCATCTAAAATATCTGTTCTTTCTCTAACAATAGGGTCTTGTTCACTCATTTCAGCAATACCACCAGCATTATCGGCAATGGGTCCAAAAGCGTCAATTGCTAATTGCATAGCTGTTGTAGCCATCATTGCAGAAGCTGCTAAAGCAACTCCGTAAAATCCTGCCAAAGCATAAGAAGACCAAATTGCAGCAGCAAATAATAACACAGAAGAGAACGTAGAAATCATACCAGTAGCTAAACCAGCAATAATGTTTGTCCCTGCTCCTGTAGAAGATTGTTGTACAATTTTTAAAATTGGCTTCGATCCTAAACCGGTATAGTATTCGGTAAATGCCGAGATTCCAGCACCTACAACTAAACCAACTAAACAGGCATAAAACACTCTCATTGATGAAATATCTTGCAATCCTTCACCAAAGAAATCCATTTGCATCGTTTCTGGCAACATCCATGTTACTAAAACGTAACATGCAGCGGCAACCATAGCGATAGAGGCCCAGTTACCAATATTTAATGCTTTTTGAACGTCTGCTTCTTTTGCATCATTCGATGAAATTTTAACTAAAAGTGTTCCTATCAAAGAAATGATTATTCCAACACCCGCTATAGACATTGGTAGTAAGATTGGTCCAATTCCGCCAAAAGCATCTTGAATGGCACCACCCATATCTTTGATAACATAGTTTCCTAAAACCATTGCAGCTAAAACTGTTGCTACATAAGAACCAAATAGATCGGCTCCCATACCTGCTACATCACCTACATTATCACCCACATTATCAGCAATAGTTGCTGGGTTTCTTGGGTCATCTTCAGGGATATCTGCTTGTACTTTACCCGCTAAATCTGCTCCAACATCTGCAGCTTTGGTATAAATTCCACCACCAACTCTCGCAAATAAAGCAATAGATTCTGCTCCTAAAGAGAAACCAGCTAATGCCTCTAAGACAACTGTCATGTCGCCAGTGTTGGTCCATTCACCACCCATAAATAAGTAGTAAAAACCAATAAAAAACATGGTCAAACCTAGAACAGCTAAACCAGCAACTCCAAGACCCATTACGGTACCACCACCAAAAGAAACTTTTAATGCATTTGGCAAACTTGTTTTTGCGGCTTGTGTTGTTCTAACATTTGTTTTGGTGGCAATTTTCATTCCCATGTTTCCTGCAAATGCAGAAAATATTGCACCAATAATAAAGGCAACTACAATTAAATAGGTGCTGTCCATATAAAAAGCAATTCCAGCTAAAACAATACTAGCTCCAACTACAAAAAAGGCTAAAAGTCTATATTCTGCGTTTAAAAAAGCGAGTGCTCCTTCATAGATGTGGTCAGAAATTTCTTTCATTTTTCCATCACCTGCATCTTGTTTCATTACCCAAGATTTTTTAACTAGCATGTATGCTAGACCTAATAAAGCCATTGCAATTGGCATCCAAATCATCATTGATTCCATATATTATTTTATTTTGATTAGTTTAAAACGATGGTAAATGTAATAAAATCAAACAGAAATAAAAAACCTCTTAAAAAGTTAATTTTAAGAGGTTGGTAAAATAAAGGTATGTGTTTTGTTAAATCTTGAATTTATCCGTCTTTTTGTATTCGCTATTTTTATATCTTTCAACACATGCATGAAAGATTTCAGTAGCTTCTTTAGCATCTCCCCAGCCACCAATAGCTACTTTTTTCTTTTCTAAATCTTTATAAACTTTAAAAAAATGTTCTATTTCTTTTAATCTATGCGGATTTAAATCTGAAATATCTGTTTTATTATTCCAAATAGGATCTGAAATAGGCACACAAATAATTTTTTCATCGGGTCCTTTTTCATCCGTCATGTGAAAAACGCCAATTGGTTTTACTTCAATAACACACATAGGAAAGGTTGGTTCATGTCCTAAAACTAAAACATCTAAAGGATCATCATCTAAGGCCAATGTCTCTGGTACAAAACCATAATCTGCAGGATACATCATAGAAGAGAATAACATTCTGTCGAAACGAATCTTGTTCAAATCAAAGTCATATTCATATTTATTTCTACTTCCTTTAGGTATTTCGATCAAAACATCGAAAGTTGTGTTTTCTTCTTGGCTCATAAAATTGTAATTTTTTTAACGTGGTGCAAAAATAGTGAATTGATTAAGCTTATCAATAAAAATGGAGGATGAATTTACGCAAAGCTTTTCGGGTAAAGCAGCAAATATATTTCAATTAAAAATCCTTTTTTCAAATGAGAAAAAAGGATTTTTAGATTTTAAAAGAGTTTTTTTATAAATATAAAACTTCTTTTACAGCTTTTATAACATCATTTGCGTTCGGTAACCATTTTTCAAATAATACTGGTGAATAAGGCGCTGGTGTATCTGCTGTTGTAATTCTTTTAATTGGTGCATCTAAGAAATCAAATGCTTCTTGTTGTATTCTATATGTAATTTCAGAAGCAACACTTGCAAAAGGCCAGGCTTCTTCTAAAATAACCAATCTGTTTGTTTTCTTTACTGACTTTAAAATAGCAGCATGATCCATAGGACGTACTGTTCTTAAATCTATAATTTCAATAGAGATGTTTTCTTTAGCCAATTCATCTGCCGCTTTGTAAGCTTCTTTAATGATTTTCCCAAAAGAAACAACGGTTACATCTGTACCTTCTCTTTTAATATCTGCAACCCCAATAGGAATGATATATTCCCCTTCAGGAATCTCCATTTTATCACCATACATTTGTTCAGATTCCATAAAAATTACAGGATCATCATCTCTAATAGCTGCTTTTAACAAGCCTTTTGCATCATACGGATTGGAAGGAACAATAACTTTTAAACCTGGTGTGTTTGCAAACCAGTTTTCAAATGCTTGCGAGTGTGTAGCACCTAATTGACCTGCCGAAGCGGTTGGGCCTCTAAAAACGATTGGACAATTAAATTGACCACCAGACATTTGTCTAATTTTTGCGGCATTGTTTATAATTTGATCAATTCCAACAAGAGAGAAATTAAACGTCATATATTCTACAATAGGCCTGTTTCCATTCATGGCAGAGCCAATTGCAATCCCTGCAAAACCAAGTTCTGCAATAGGAGTATCGATAACTCTTTTTTCACCAAACTCAGCCAACATGCCTTTACTAGCTTTATAAGCTCCATTATATTCTGCAACTTCTTCACCCATTAAATAAATGCTTTCATCTCTGCGCATTTCTTCACTCATGGCCTCACAAATTGCCTCTCTAAATTGAACTGTTTTCATCGAATATAAATTGTTATTAATTTAAGTGTAGCAAAAGTAATGAAATATTTAATATCTTTTCTAATTGACTCACAAACATTTCGATATCGTTTTCGCTTGCGAAAGTGCTCTAAACTACTGCGATGTTGTATCTTTCAAATTTTTAAAGATATTGACAGATAAATGGTAGTTAATTCGCTATTTATTTTATTCTTCAATTACAGATGTACTTTGTTTTATTTTAATAAATAGTGATTTAGGGAGCAGCGTGTCTTTTGTTTAACACTAGTTAGAAAGGGGTGAAAGGAATAATCGTAGTTTTTAAAATTGTTAAATATTTAAAAAATATACTATGCGTGCATAGTAAATTAAAAAAAAGACGTAATTTCGTCCACAAGAAAGAATATAAAATTATAATTTATGAAAATATTAGTTTGTATTAGTCATGTTCCTGACACAACTTCGAAAATTAATTTCACAAATAATGATACGGAGTTTGATAAAAACGGAGTACAGTTTGTAATAAACCCTTATGATGAGTTTTGTTTGACAAGAGCAATGTGGTTTAAAGAAAAACAAGGTGCTACGGTAACTGTTGTAAATGTTGGTGGTGCAGAAACAGAAACAACGCTTAGAAAAGCATTGGCAATTGGTGCAGATAACGCTATTCGAATAAATACAAGCCCAACAGATGGTTTTTTAGTAGCAAAAGAATTAGCAGCTGTGGTAGAAACGGGAGGATACGATTTAGTTTTAGCAGGTAAAGAATCTGCAGATTACAACGGACAAATGGTTCCTGGAATGTTGGCTGCTTTATTAGATTTTAATTTTGTAAACGGTTGTGTATCTTTAGAGGTTGAAGGTACAAACGTAACAGCTAAAAGAGAAATTGATGGAGGTAATGAAACGTTATCTACTTCTTTACCTTTAATAGTTGGAGGACAAAAAGGAATTGTAGAGGAAAAAGATTTACGTATCCCAAATATGAGAGGAATTATGATGGCACGTAAAAAGCCTTTGCAAGTGCAAGAAGCAACTGTTTCTAGCGCAGCAACTGCAATAACATCTTTCGAGAAACCAGCGCCAAAAGGAGCTGTTAAATTGGTAGCTGCAGATAATTTAGATGAGTTAATCAATTTATTGCACAACGAAGCCAAAGTAATATAAAGTGTAAAATGTAAATTTTGTACTCGTTTAACTTTGAAAGTTACAACGTAACAAATTAGACCATCGCGCAATCAAAGAATAAACAGTTTCACAATTAAACAAAAAATATATGTCAGTTTTAGTTTTTGCCGATTCAA
>JBLHIE010000044.1:0-12670 GCA_047614925.1 Arenicella sp. | reverse complement strand
GCTACTTCAGTTTTATCCATTTCTCCAGGACCAGACAATATTTTTGTTTTAACACAAAGTATTGTGAATGGCAGAAAATTTGGATTAGCAACGGTTATCGGTTTAATTTCTGGATGTTTGGTGCACACAACCTTATTGGCTTTTGGGGTTTCAGCAGTTATAAAAGCATCTGAAAGTCTATATACAGGTATTAAAGTATTTGGGGCGGTCTATCTTTTATATTTAGCTTACAAAGTGTATAAAACAGATCCCAATATTATGGTGTCTAAAGAAAATGCACCAAAAAAGACCACAAGTCAGCTATTTAAGCAAGGCTTTATAATGAATGTTTTAAACCCGAAGGTTTCTATTTTCTTTTTAGCTTTTTTTCCAGGATTTTTATATAGTGAAACTATAAATACAGTAACTCAGTTTTATGTTTTAGGGTTTGTTTTTATGTTTGTTTCATTTATTATTTTCTCTTTAATAGCGACACTTGCAGGCTCTATTTCAAAAAAAATAAAGAATAATACAAAAATTGGTTTGTACCTCAAATGGACTCAAATCATTGTTTTTATTTTAATAGCAGTTTTTATTTTATTGTAATATTTTTAATTTTTTTCTTAATTCTCAGGCATAAAAAAACCTCACGAACTTATACAGCTTATGAGGTCTTATATTTTATTAGAATTTCTTTCTAATTTTCTTTACGTTTTCTACCGAACCCTCCAGAAGATTTTCTTTCTCCACCAGAACTTCTATCAGGTCTGTCCGAAGAACGTCTTTCAGATGAGCCTCTGCTGCTTCCAGAATCACTTCTTCTAGATGATGATGATGATGAACCGGAACCTTCTCTACGTCTTCCAAAACCACCGCCTTCTTTCTTGCCTCCGAAAGGTTTTTTACCACCTCTTCGTCCGCCGCCAGAACGTTCTTTTTTAGTAATTTCTATGTTTACTGAACGTCCGTCAAAATCTGGTTGATTAGAAGAGAACGCTTCTAATGTTTTATCTTCAAAGTTTTTATCAATTTCAAAGAAAGAAAAAGTATCTAAAATATCTATAGATCCAATTTCTACTTTATCTCCAATATTTTGTTCGTTAATTAAACCAATTAATTTTCCTGGGTTTAAATTATCTTTTCTACCAATGTTAATGAAAAAACGGGTCATATTTTCGTTCTCTGTTCTCGCTCTAGAATTATCTTTTGAAGATAAATCATTTAAATCTTTCGCATTTTCGTAATAAGCTAACATGGTGTTGAATTCTAAAGAAACAAATTTTTGAATTAATTGCTCTCTATCTAGACCTTCTAACTTTTCGTAAATACTTGGTAAAAATTCATTTATTTGAGTTTCGTTTACTTCAATATTTACCACCTTGTCAATTAAGCTCATTAATTGGTTTTGACAAATATCTTTTCCTGAAGGAACTTTTGCTTCTGTAAATTTCTTTTGAATGATTTTTTCGATAGGACGTAATTTCCCTTTCTCTTTTCCATTCACTAAAACAATAGAAATACCTGTATTTCCAGCTCTACCAGTTCTACCACTCCTGTGTGTATAATTTTCTATCTGATCTGGTAATTTATGATTGATAACATGTGTCAATTCAGTAACATCCAATCCACGGGCTGCAACATCTGTAGCTACTAAGATTTGAATTGTTTTCTTTCTGAATTTTCCCATTACAGAATCTCTTTGTCCTTGAGATAAATCTCCATGCAAAGCGTCTGCACTATACCCATCTTTTATTAGGTTGTCTGCAACTTCTTGTGTTTCTCTACGAGTTCTACAAAAGATGATTGCGTAAATATCAGGATTTAAATCTGCTATTCTTTTTAACGCTGGGTAACGTGTTCTTTCGGTTACAGAATAATATTCGTGACTTACACTGTCTGCACCTTGATTCTTTTGACCAGAAGTAATTTCTACTGGAGTTGTCATATAGTTTCTAGCTATAGACTCTACTTCTCTGGGAAAAGTTGCAGAAAACAATAAAGTTTGTTTTGTTTCTGGGGTTGCTTCAAGGACTTTATCTAATTCGTCTTTGAAACCCATATTTAACATCTCATCAGCCTCATCTAAGACCAACCATTTTACGTTTCCTAATTTTAAAGCTCTTCTTTTAATTAAATCTACTGTTCTACCCGGAGTACCAACAACAATTTGAGATCCTCTTTTTAAAGATCTAATTTGGTCCTCCATACTAGAACCACCATAAACGGTCGTTACTTTAACATCTGGTAAATACTTACAAAAGTCTTTAATATTGTTACCAATTTGAACTGCAAGTTCTCTTGTTGGTGACAGAATAATTGCTTGCACATTCCCGCTATTACTATCTAAAAGTTCTAATATTGGCAAACTAAAAGCAGCAGTTTTACCTGTACCTGTTTGTGCAAATGCTTTTAAATCTGTGTTAGATGAAATAATTTGTGGAATTGATTTTTCTTGTATAACAGTTGGCTTTTCATATCCTAAATCTGTTAATGCTCTGATGATAGGCTCTTTTAGGCCTAATTCTAAAAATGTTGACATTACTGTGTTTTTGTAGATTCACAGAACGCCTACCTGCAAACCCAATTATAAATTTGGACTTGATTTTCTATTGAGTTCCCTCAAAATTAAAATCGTGCAAAGGTAGCTAAAATTAAGGATATAGCAACTTTTCGTTTATTTAATTTATTTTGCTTAATTTATTGAGCTGCTTGTCTATATTTCCTGAGGAAATGGCCGCGTAACCGTTTTCAATAATTCCCTTTTTATTTACAAGAATGGTTCGGTTCATTTTGCTTTTTAGAAAATTATTTTCAAGCATTTTAGAGTCGATGAAATATTGATTCTTAATATCTATGTTTTTAATTCTATTATTACTGTTACCGTCAATTTCTATAACTGCAAAGTGCAATAAGGGATATTTTTTTTGTAGAAATGGAATTCGTTCACCAATAAAAGATTTAGAAATATATGCTTTGTTCCAAAACAGTAATACTGAATTTTTATTAAAAGTAAATTGTTCAATTTTTATAGGATGATTCGTGAAATCAGATATTTTAAACCCATTAATCTTGTCTCCTTTTTGAACTAATCTATTGTCTGATAAAAGGTTTTGGACTAAATTTTTATCCAATTCATTTGTAGATAAGCTAAAATAGGTATCGAATGCACTTTGATTTACTTTACAACTAGACTTTCTATAAAAATGGTCTAAAACAGTTCTTTTTAAGAAGGCATTTTTAGAATCACTAGAACTTATTTTGTCATTAATTGTTTTCAATAGATCTACTGTAAAATCAGCCGAAAACTCGTCTTTCATAGGCTGATGTCCCATGTCATAAGTAACATTATAAAGATAGTTTGTAATGTATCTAGCATAAGGCGTGTAATACATTAGCGCATTATTGTTATAATCTAATTCTACTCTATAATTATAAAAAGAGGCATCTGTTTCTGGGAATTTTACTTTTCGAGATGTATAAATGTGATTTACAGGGTATCTTTCTATTCTTGAATAAATGGGATAGGTTAGCGCTATTTTTAAAATTTTAAGATAGCTTTCTGTTTCATTTGGATGGGTTTCTATATACTGATTGTAGGTTTGTAATTTGACCTTGAGAATCTTGTCAATTCTATTTTTGTAAGCTACTGGCTCCAACTTATTAAGTTGGTAAAAAAGTCTTCTTTCTTTTTCAGCTTCTAAGAAAATATCAATTAAAATATTATTTCTTTCGGCTCCTTTTCCTGCAAAGACCAAAGATTCATCAAAATCCCAAGTGTTTAAGCGCAGCATTAAACTGTCTTTAGGCTCCAAGTATACGTATTGGTTTTCATTACCATGACCGAAATAATACAAGCCTTCCTTTAAATTATCATAAGTACCTAAAAACTTATTTCGATCATTTAATAAAAGAGTGTCAATTATTTTATCATTCGAATAGAGCACCACAAACTTCGTCTTTGGGTTTATAATCTTTCCTCCAAAATAAGTACTGGAATTCTCATCTTTATCAGTGCAATTTACGGCTACTAACAATAGAAGAGATAAAAGGATATAATTAACTATTTTTTTTGTCATAATTTTAAAACCCAGGAAGTAAACAAATGTAAAAATTAGAAACAGGTAACTTTGTTAATTCACTGTTAAAAATACTATTAAACTGTCTCTTAAATTTATAACGAAACCTCACAAAAGTATTGGGTATATCGGTTGAAAAGAAAAATGTAATTTGTACTTTTGCCCAAATTTAAAAAGCTTATTTATGTTATCAGTTTCTAACTTATCTGTCCAATTTGGTAAACGCATTCTTTTTGATGAAGTGAATACAAAATTTCTTCACGGAAATTGTTACGGTATCATTGGAGCAAACGGATCAGGGAAATCTACTTTCTTAAAAATAATTTCAGGTGTGCAAGAACCTACTTCAGGGCAAGTGCACTTAGATAAAGGGAAACGGATGTCTGTGTTAACGCAAGATCATTACGAGTTTGATGAATTTCCTGTTTTAGAAACAGTGGTTATGGGAAACAAAGATTTGTTTACAATTAAAAAACAAATTGATGCTTTATATGCAGATTATACAGACGAAAATGCAGAGAAAATAGGAGAATTGCAAATTGCTTTTGAAGAAATGGATGGTTGGAATGCAGATTCTAATGCGGCAGCTATGCTTTCTAATTTAGGTATTAAGGAAGATTTGCATTATACTTTAATGAAAGATTTGGATGGTAAACAAAAAGTACGTGTACTTATTGCTCAAGCTTTATTTGGGAATCCTGATGTTTTAATAATGGATGAGCCAACAAATGATTTAGATTTTGAAACGATTTCTTGGTTAGAGAATTTCTTAGCAAATTTTGAAAACACGGTGATTGTGGTTTCGCATGACAGACACTTTTTAGATGCAGTTTGTACACATATTTCTGATATTGACTTTAGTAAAATAAATCATTATTCTGGTAATTACACTTTTTGGTACGAATCTAGCCAGTTAGCAGCAAAACAAAGAGCACAACAGAACAAGAAAGCAGAAGACAAAAAGAAAGAATTAGAAGATTTTATCAGACGTTTTTCTGCCAATGTTGCAAAATCAAAACAAGCAACTTCTCGTAAGAAAATGATTGAGAAGTTAAATGTAGAAGGTATAAAACCTTCAAGTAGAAGGTATCCTGCAATTATTTTTGATAGGGATAGGGAAGCAGGTGATCAAATTTTAAATGTAGTGGGTTTGTCTAAGCACTTTGAGGATGAAAAATTATTTGATGATGTACACATCAACCTCAATAAAGGAGATAAGATTGCAATTATTTCTAAAAACTCTAGAGCAATTAGCGCTTTCTATGATATCATCACAGAAAACGAGAAAGCAGATGCTGGTAAATTTTCTTGGGGTGTTACCACAACCCAATCTTATTTACCGCTAGACAATTCAACATTTTTTCAAGATGGAAGTCTAAACTTGGTAGATTGGCTGAGACAATACTCACAAACAGAAGAAGAACGTGAAGAAGTTTTTATACGTGGTTTTTTAGGGAAAATGATTTTTTCTGGAGAGGAAGCGCTAAAGAAAAGTAATGTGCTTTCTGGTGGAGAAAAAGTACGTTGTATGCTGTCTAGAATGATGATGAAAAGAGGAAATGTTTTAATTCTAGATGAGCCAACAAATCACTTAGATTTAGAATCTATTCAATCTTTAAACAATGCGTTAATTAGCTTTAAAGGAACTATATTTTTATCTACACATGACCATGAGTTTGCACAAACGGTTGCAAATAGAGTTATAGAATTAACGCCCAAAGGGGCAATTGATAGATATACTACTTTTGAAGAATATTTATCGGATCCTAAAATTAAAGAATTACGCGAAAAAATGTATTCTTAAAAAAGAGTGACATGAATTTCACAAAGCCTTTCTATTTGTGTCTCAAAAATCATTGAGATTTGTATTCAAATAAAAAACACCTCATAAGCTTTGCAACTTGCGAGGTGTTTTTTATTTTAAAATAGTATTTGTGTAAAAATTGTCTCTTTGGTGTTTTACTTTTTAATAGGACTAATTATCTTCACGTCAGAAAAAGAAATAGCTCCCCTTACAACACCATCAATGGTCTTTTGTAATGCTTCAATTAATTGCATTTTTAATTGAGACTTGTGGTGAATTAAACTGACCTCTCTTGCAGGTGGTGGACTTGTAAATTCACGTAAATGTTTTTTATCTACATCATTTAAATCTAACGTGTGCAAGTAAGGTAACAATGTCATTCCCAAGCCTTCTTTAGAAAGTTTAATTAAGGTATCAAAACTCCCACTTTCTAATTGAAACCCTTTTTTATTGTCGATTTTATGGTTTCTGCATAAATTGAGAATGCTATCTTTAAAGCAATGCCCGTCTTCTAGTAACAAAATATCTTCTACTTCTAACTCATCTGCAGTAATTTGCTTCTTGTTAAAAAGCCTGTGATTTTGAGGAATTAATCCTACAAAAGGCTCATAATATAAGGGCCTTTCTTTGATCGCTTCATTCTCTAAAGGAGTTGCAGCAATGGCTGCATCTATATGTCCGTCTGTTAATTTTCTTATAATATCTTCTGTTGTTAATTCTTCAATAATTAATTTTACTTTTGGGTATTTTTTAGTGAAGCTTTGCAAGAACATTGGTAATAATGTAGGCATTACAGTAGGTATAATTCCTAATTTAAATTCACCTCCAATATATCCTTTTTGTTGATGTACAATATCTAAAATTCTATTGCTCTCATCTACAATCACTTTTGCCTGTTTTACTATTTTTTCTCCTACTTGTGTCAATTCAATTGGTTTTTTAGACCTATTAAAAATCTTCACACTTAACTCGTCTTCTAATTTCTGAATTTGCATACTCAATGTAGGCTGGGTAACAAAACTATGCTCTGCCGCTACCGTAAAATTTTGATACTCTGCAACCGATAAGACGTATTTTAATTGTGTAATTGTCATCTTTATAAGAATTTATGATAAAGATATTAAAAGTATCAATAATTATTATCGTTTCATGTCAATAATTTCTATTAATTTTGAGGTACCTAAAAAGAAACAATACTATGAATAAATCAATATTAGGATTAGACAAAAGTGAAAGCGCAAATTTAGTGGATAATTTAAATGGGTTATTAGCAAATTTTCAAATATACTATCAGAGTTTACGTGGTTTACATTGGAATATTAAAGGAAAGAATTTCTTTGAGTTGCATGTAAAATTTGAGGAATTTTATACAGATTCTCAGGTAAAAATAGATGACATTGCAGAGCGTATTTTAACATTGCAAGGTAAGCCAATGCATACATTTACAGATTATATTAATAATGCTTCTGTGCCCGTTGGTAGAGATATTTCTAATGATGTGGCAGGGGTAGAATTGGTTGTAAATTCTTTATCTGAATTGTTAACTATAGAAAGAGAAATCTTAAACCTTTCTGATGAAGCAGATGATGAAGGAACAAATTCTATGATGAGTGATTTTATTGCGGAGCAAGAAAAAACAATTTGGATGTTAAATTCTTGGTTGGGTAAATAAATCTGCTCTTTTAGCGGATATTAGAATTATTAAAAATAGTCAAGCAAAAGGAGCTCAATTTTGAGCTCCTTTTATTGTTTTATAAGATAAGACAGGCCTATTTCAAAACCAATAAAAGAATAACCATTATTTGGTTTTTGAGTATCTAGGTTAGAAACATGTCCAACATTACTTCCTACATATAAAAAGGCTTTGGGCGCGAATTTGTAAGATAGCCCCAAAGAACCGTTTTCAATAAACGTAAAGCCTTTTGCCAAACGCTCTGTTCTGGTGTCTATAGATGCCACACCTAAACCAATAGTTGCTAAGAAATCTAACTTTTTTAAGAGTGCTTTTTTTATAACAAAACCGAATTCTAAGGCATATAGGTGCATTGTTTTAGGTCTTGTGAATTCTGTAATTTTTTCTTCAAAATTCTCTTCCTCTGGTAACACAAAAAAACGATTGTATAATTGATGCTCTAAAACCTGATACTGTGGTTGCACAATCAATTCAAAATCTAAAGACTTCCAAGCTCCTAAACTATAAAATGCTTGCAGCTTATAGGTATTGGTAATATATGTATAGTCTTCATCATCAAAAATAAAATTTTTATCGTTTGCTTTATTATATAAAAAACCTATTTTTTTAATTTTTAAGAAACCTTTTTTAGATACTTGTGCAGTAGCTATAAAAGTAGAAAATAGCACAAAAAATAATGTATATTTCATAGCAATTGAAACGTTGAACTCGCTTTTTTATACTTTATAAACGGATGTAAAATCTATTAAGAAAGCATACTTTTCGTTAGGTTAACAAAACATTTTAGCCACTTTCTCTGCTCTTCTTTGTTCTGAATAATCATAAAAACCTTCTCCAGATTTTACACCTAATTTCCCTGCCATTACCATGTTTACTAAAAGCGGGCAAGGAGCATATTTCGGATTTTTAAAGCCATCATACAAAACATTTAAAATAGACAAACACACATCTAAACCAATAAAGTCTGCCAATTGTAGAGGTCCCATTGGGTGTGCCATTCCTAATTTCATTACGGTGTCAATTTCAGCAACACCGGCAACATCGTTGTATAATGTTTCAATAGACTCATTTATCATCGGCATTAAAATTCTATTTGCCACAAAACCAGGATAATCATTTACTGCCACAGGTGTTTTCTGTATTTCCTTAGACAAATCTTCAATGGTCTGCATGACCTCATCAGAAGTACTATATCCTCTAATAATCTCTACCAACTTCATAATTGGCACTGGATTCATAAAATGCATTCCAATTACCTTATCAGGTCTGCTAGTAACTGCAGCAATTTGCGTAATAGAAATAGAGGATGTATTTGTTGCTAAAATTGTTTTTTCAGGAGAGGCAGCGTCTAATTCTTTAAATATCTTAGATTTTAAATCGGCATTTTCAGTAGCCGCTTCTACTACTAAATCGGCAGTTTTTACACCATCAGCGATAACAGTAAAGGTGGTAATGTTTGCTAAAGTCTTTATTTTGTCTGCTTCAGATATTTTTTCTTTTGCAACCATCCTATCCAAATTCTTGGAGATGGTAGCAAGACCCTTGTCTAAAGAAGCTTGAGAAATGTCTATTAAATGTACGTTATAATTAAATTGAGCAAATGTATGAGCTATTCCATTTCCCATAGTACCAGCACCAATTACAGCTATGTTTTTCATAAAAAAATATTTAAATATTAAATAATTAAAGGATCTAAAAATTCTAGAAGAATTAATTTACACCATTTAATTGTATTCGTTTATTTGTTTTGTCTTTAGGCGTTCCCTAAAGGTCGGGCTTTTCGTTACAATCTTTTTTTTGCTTGTATCATTACTAAGAAAGTCTTTACATTTTCGTGGCAATCTTATTATGAAATAAACTTATTGCAGCTATTTCTCAAAAAAAAAGGATTTTCACTTCAATCCCTAACGCGCGCAATCCCTAACTTCTTCTTTTAAGTATTCAACTTTTTATTTTTCAATAGTTTTATTAAAAACAATCGATAATCATTTGCGCAACTCTTAGGGCATTTGCACCTTGTCTTAGAGAAACTACAGGTTTTGTACCATTGTTTATAGCATCTGCAAAAGATTCTAATTCGTCTAAGATAGCATTGTTATTTTCAACTTCAGGATTGTCAAAATAGATTTGTTTTTTAACACCTTCTGCATTTTGCAATATCATTGCAAATTCATCAGGATTATTAGGAACATCTTTCATTCTAACAATTTCAGATTTCTTTTCTAAAAAATCAACAGAAATATAAGCATCTTTCTGAAAAAAACGTGTTTTCCGCATGTTTTTCATAGAAATTCTACTCGCTGTTAAGTTTGCAACACAGCCATTTTCGAACTCAATTCTTGCATTTGCAATATCTGGAGTTTCAGAAATAACAGAAATTCCGCTTGCATGTACATTTTTGACTTTAGAGTCTACTACAGACAGAATGATATCAATATCATGAATCATTAAATCTAAAACTACAGGAACATCTGTTCCTCTTGGGTTAAATTCTGCTAATCGGTGTGTTTCTATAAACATAGGAGTATCAATATTATCCTTAACCGCAGTAAATGCAGGGTTAAAGCGCTCTACATGACCAACTTGCCCTTGCACATGAAACTGACTGGCCAACGTTTTAATAGCTTCTGCTTCTAAAACTGTTTTGGTAATTGGCTTTTCTATAAAAATATGACGTCCTTTTTCAATAGCCATTTTAGCACATTCAAAATGAGACAATGTTGGGGTTACAATGTCTACCACTTCTACGGCATCTATTAAGGCTTCAATAGAATCAAATAATTTATAACCAAACTCTTCTGCTACTTTTTGTGCATTTTCTGTAAATGGGTCAAAGAAACCAATCAACTCAAATTTCTCAGATTCTTGTAACAACCGTAAATGAATTTTTCCAAGATGACCAGCACCTAAAACACCTGCTTTTAACATATATGTATTTTTTTATCATTTTAAGAGTTCCAAAACTTTAGGAGAAGAACCGCTTTACTTTTTTTATAAAGCACTTAGAATGACGTTATATTATTTATTTTGAATTTTCTGAAGAAATATCAGCATTTTTCAACGAAAACAAAGATACAATTTTATAAGAATGTATTTAGAATTATTACTATTTTTAGCCTTTAGAAAACTGTTAAAATTGAAAGACACTTCAAAACACCAAGGACTTAGAAATCAACTTGCTACTGTATTAGCAGCAAAAGGCATCACAGACGGTAAAGTCTTAAATGCCATTCGCGAAATTCCGCGTCACTTATTTATAGACTCAAGTTTTGAAGCCCATGCGTATCAAGACAAAGCATTTCCTATTGCTGCAGAACAAACCATTTCTCAGCCTTATACGGTTGCTTTTCAATCGCAAACTTTAGAGGTAGGTGCTGGTGATAAAATACTAGAAATTGGGACTGGCTCTGGCTATCAAACAGCGGTCTTACTAGAGTTAAAAGCCGTAGTTTATACGATAGAAAGACAGAAAGAGTTGTTTAAAAGAACCTCTTTATTTTTGCCAAAGATTGGCTATAAGCCTAAAAAATTCATCTTTGGAGATGGGTATAAAGGCTTGAAAGAAGAAGCGCCTTTCGATAAAATTATAGTAACAGCTGGCGCACCTTTTGTTCCAAATCCTTTATTAGCACAATTAAAAATAGGAGGGAAGTTGTTAATTCCTGTGGGCGATAAAACACAAATAATGACCCTCTTTATTCGAAAGTCTGCAAAAGAATTCGAAAAACATGAATTAGGTGATTTTGCATTTGTTCCAATGTTAGAAGAGAAGAATTAGTAGTCTTCAGTTGTCAACTATCGGTTATCAATTATCATTAAAAGGCACAGTTTAAAAGAAATAATTACAAGCTAGCATCAAAATTTTCATCCCATTTCTGTTGCACTCGTAAAACTTGTTCAATCACGTCTCTTACGCAACCTTCACCACCTTTTTTATCAGAAATATATTTAGAAACTTGCTGAATTTCTCTAACGGCATCATTGGGACAAGCGGCCAAACCTACTATTTTCATTACTGGGTAATCGGGAACATCGTCTCCCATATACAATACGTTTTCTGGTTGTAAGTTGTACTTTGTTATCAGTTCTTGGTATTGTTTTATTTTATTGTGTGCTCCTAAATAGATATCTTCAATTCCCAATGCAGCCAGCCTCGTTCTTACGCCTTCATTTGTACCTCCAGAAATGATACAAACTCTGTAGCCTTTATTTAATGCATTTTTCATTGCATACCCATCTTTTACATTCATGTGCCTTACCAACTCTCCGTCTGGCATTATGGTTAACATTCCGTTGGTTAAAACACCATCAACATCAAAAATAAAAGTGTTAATTTTTGGTAATAATTGCTTGTAACTAATTTCCATTTTTAATAGATTGGGTTATGAGTTTGTAAATTGTTTGTTGTTTTTTTTCTAACAATTCTAAATGATTTTCTATTGTTTTATCATCATGTCTAATTGCAGGACCTGTTTGTGCTTTTTCTGGCGAAAGGGTTTTAATTTTTTCTGATGTTTCATGAATCAAAGGATGCAAAATTTCAAAAGGAACTTGATGTTCTTCGCAAATATCATTTCCTATTTTGTAGAGATGATTGGTGAAATTGTTTACAAAAACAGCGGCAACATGAAGGGCTTTTCTTTGTTCAGAATTTATAGTATATATTTTTACTCCAATGGCTTTTGCGACTGTTTCAAGCAACAGGTAATCTTCTTTATTTTCAGCTTCCAAACAAAAAGGGACGGTGGTGAAGTCTACTTCTTTTTCTTTAGAAAAAGTTTGTAACATATAAAAAACACCTTTACGCGTCGTATTTTTTAAACCTTCCAAAGGAAAACTGCCAGAAGTGTGCACAACTAGAGGATTTTTAACTTTTGCAGAAACTACTGCAATGGCATCGTCGGACACTGCAAGAATGGTAATTGTTGCTTTGGGGATGTTGTCTAATTGTCTGGAATTTAATTGTGTAACATGAAAAGCATCAACTTTCAAAAAAGCTTTTACCAAATGTGATGCTACATTTCCGTTTCCAATAATTAGTACTGATATCATTCTAGCGAAGATATTCAAAATATATAGAAATTTAGAATTGCTTTTAGTAAATTAGCTGATGAAAAA
>JBLHIE010000043.1:0-12842 GCA_047614925.1 Arenicella sp. | reverse complement strand
CAGTGGCAACTCCTGCTCCATTGTAATAGTACAGGTAATTTAAAATATTTAAATCAGTTGTGCTGCTAAGGTTGTTTTGGAATTTTATCTGGGTATGATTACTTTTCACCTCCAAAAACAAGGAGTCTTTTTGAGTACAAGACGCGAACAAAATTAATAGAATAGTAGCTATTACAGACCCTTTCATAAAACTTAAAATATAAGAGGTAATTTACTTAAAATAAACACTTTTTTAAATAATTAAAGAGGGTAAATAGATTACCCTCTTTAATTAATGATTTTAATAAATGTGAAATTTAGTACCCTGAATTCTGAACTAAATTAGGATTTAATATTAACTGAGACGCAGGTATAGGAAAAACATGTTTATCTAGATTTCCAACGGCACTTGGGTCTTTAAATTCCCAATCTTTTGTGTATTGGCCAAAACGAATTAAATCGTTACGTCTCCAGAATTCGACAAAAAGTTCACGACCTCTTTCGTCTATAAGGTCTTGTTCTGTAACACTTCCAATAGGAGATGCTCCTCTAGTAGTTCTCAAAGTATTCACCATTAAAGTGGCATCTTGTCCAGATCTCATCATAGCTTCTGCTTTCATTAAATAAGCATCAGAATATCTAAAGAAAATTTCATGTTCTTTAAAAGCTCCAAAACGAGGATTGTATTTCATTAATCGAATACCAGAAACTTCTCCGTTATCAATTAAACTGGCAGCACCTGTTGCTGCATTTGTAAAATCTCTTGTAAAAGATAGTGGAGATCCAGCTCTTTCTTTCAAAGCAGTTCCATCTGGAGCATACTGCTGACCAACTAAAAATCCGTTACCAACGTTAGAACCGTCAATAAATCCATCTTCATTGTCATCACCGTTAATTAAAGGATCTGAAGAAGCTCCATTAGCAATACCACCTGTGGGCACACCACCTCTGCGCTCTTCCTGACTGTCAATTGCGTTACCATTAGCATCTAACCTGTTGTTGTTCGCGTCTCCTTCAAATAAATCATAGTATTCAGCTAAAGTTGAAAAACCATTCCAACCTCCACCGCCTAATTCCGTAGAATTATAGTGTAAACCATTTAAAATTCTATTTCCTACTCCTGTAGGTATATACCAAATAGTTTCTGTGTCTGCATCTGCTTTGAAAATATCAAAATATCCTGTTTGTAGTTGATACCCACTAGCAGTAATTTCGTCTACCAAAGAAACTACTTTAGCCATGTCTGCAGCTGCGGCAGTAGTTTTTGTAAATACATGTTTGTTCAACATTAATTTAGCATATAAGTATCTTGCAGCCGTCTTAGTTCCACGGTTATAATCTCCATTTGCTGGACCTGCAGGCAAACCAGCAATTGCAGCCTCTAAATCTGCAGCGATAAAACTTACAGCTTCCTCTCCTGAAAAAACTGCGGGATCTATTGATGGCAATGCGTTCGTATCTCTAAAAGGAACCTGACCAAAGTTGTCTAAAATAACATACATCCCTAATGCTCTTAAAAAATGAGCATTTGCTCTATTTTCAGCAGTGGCTCCAGACCTATCGTCTATGACTTCACTACCTGTAAGTTGCAATTCATTCCACTGGTTCCAAACATTTGTAATAAATGCGTGGTCTGGTGTCCAAGAGTGCTGGTGTAATTGTCTCCAAATACCGTTATCTCCCCAGTCAGAACCTCTGGTAGGAATTAATAAGGCATCTGTTGTTACCTCACTTAAGGCAAATAAATTTGCTTGGTCACCGATGTACCCGTTCAAACTATTATACATTGCGTTTATTGAACTACTTGCTTCTTCAGCTGTTAATCCTTCAAAACCAGTAGCAAGAATGGAATCTGTTTCTTCTATCTCTAAATCTGTACATGAAGATAGCATACCTACTGTCATAAAAAAGACAGTCAGGATTTTTGTGTAACTTTTTATATAATTCATTATATTATCTTTTTTTTTATTAAAATTTTGCATTAATACCAAAAGTGAATGTTCTTGGTCTTGGGAAAGCTGTATAATCGATACCTGCACTTGGTATTCCACTTCCTAAATCTCCTGTATTAGAGGATACTTCTGGATCTAAACCACTATATCCTGTAATCAAAAATAAGTTTTGCCCGTTTAAAGACAATCTTAAAGATTGTATAGTTTTTTCATTACTTAAAGGTATATTATACCCAAAAGACATACTTTGTAACCTAATAAAGTCTCCTTTTTCAAGGTATAAGGTAGAAACTTCTTGAGAAACATTATTTAGTCCCTCTGTTGTACCGTTTCTTGAGGTAGTAAATGTAGGTCTATTCAAGAATGCATTTGCAGTGTTGTTATAAACATAAAAGCCAAATTGTCCTGAGAAAAATGCCGATGCATCAAAGTTACCTGCGCTGTAATTTAAGGACAACCCTGTAGTAATGTCTGGTAAAGCATCTTTACCAACAAAGTCTTTAGTATCTGCTGAAAAGTTTGGAACTCCACTAGCATCTTCAGAATATTCTGCCATATAGTAAGAAAATAAAGAACGCCCTTCACCCAAACGCTGTGCAAATGCACCTGTAAGACCAGGACCATTTAACACACCAAAGTCTGCAGTTGTTCCATTCAATCCTTCAACACTATTATCATTGTAAGCAATGTTAAAATCAACTGAGAAATTAGATTTTTCAGTTTCAATAAAGTTATACCCTAAGCTTAATTCTATACCTTGATTGATAACTTTTCCGTTTTCTAAATTTTTAAAAACAAAAGGATCAAAGGCAGGGGCTGCAGCAGCTTGTCTAAATAAAAGATCACTTGTCTCTTTTCTATACAAATCAACGGAACCTCTAAATCTGTCTAAATTAAAACCAAAATCTAAACCAACATTCATATCTAGGGTTGATTCCCATTTTAATTCTGAATTTTGTACCGCAACGGTTTCTAAACCAGGTCTGTTGATACTTCCATTGTCGTCAATTCCTGGACCACCAAAACGCTGTCTTTTTAGGTAATTTGCATACCCTAAGCCTGCTTGGTTTCCGGTTATACCGGCACTAGTTCTTACTTTTAAAGTTGATATATTTTCACCTACAAAATCTTCTTCAGAGATTTTCCATGCAAATGCAGCTGATGGAAAAACACCATATCTATTATCATTTCCAAAACGAGAAGAACCGTCTGATCTTATGGTAGCGGTAAATAAATACTTGTTACTAATTGTGTAATTTATCCTTCCAAAATAAGATTGTAATTCGTCCGTATTGTCAAAAGTATCTACCCAGATAGAACCAAAAGGTTCAGAAATTGATGAAATATTATCAGTATCGTTGATAGGAAATAATCTATTAACAAAGCTGTTGTTACCATTGTCATCATAGCCAAATTGTTGGTAGCTTCCTGTAATTGAAGATTGTAAATTTGCAACACTAGTTCCAAGATTTGAGTTGGCACCTAATTGCCATCCTTGAGAACTTAAACCTTTACGTCTAAAGTCTTGAAAAGAATAGCCCGCAATTACGTCTAATTTAGACTCATTAAAGTCTTTTTTATAATTAACGGTTGCTTCTAATAACTTACTAGTCGCCTCTAATGTATTAAAGGATGCTTGTCCATTTCCGGTTATTCTTCCATTGTTATTGTAGTCGGCAGAGACTAAAGATTGTGCTTCAGCATCCGACTTATCGTATCCTAAATTTACCTTCGCAGAAAAATCATTATTTATTTGATATTCAAGAGAACCATTTAAAAGTAACCTGTCTGTATTTGTTGTAGCATCGTAATTTGCTAGCATATTAGCCGGGTTTAATCGGTTTCCTTCAATAAAAAAATTAGAATCATTTGGCCAAGTAGGCAATGCTGCATAAGCTGCACCAATAATATTTCCACTTGCGCCTGCACCAGCACTAATAAGCGGTGCTTCGTCATTTACTCTAGCAATAGAAGATTGTACTCTTACTTTTAACTTATCATTTAAAAAACGTTGTGTAAGATTAATCCTTCCAGCAATACGCTCTTGTCCAGATTTCTGCAAAACTCCTTCTTGATCAGCATAAGAAAAACTTGCTCTTAAGTTTCCTGTGTCATAACTTCTAGCATACGTTAAATTAGTGTTTGAAGATGCAGATGTTCTTGTAATAACATCTTGCCAATCTGTATTAGCGCCAGCATCATCGAAACTTGGCACAGGATTACCTGTTGCACTTGAGAAATTAGTTCTGTATTCACTTGCGTTAAATAAATCATATTTATTCGCAGCTTTTGAAATACTCATGTTAGAAGAAAACTCAAAAACTCCACCTTTACTAGATTTACCAGTTTTTGTAGTTACAATTACAACACCATTTGCACCCCGAGAACCGTAAATTGCAGTTGCAGAAGCATCTTTTAAAATAGAGATACTTGCAATGTCATTTGGATTTATAAAGCTTAATGGGTTTCTTGCAGAATCTCCACCATCTACAATACCACCTGAAGAAGGCGTGGTAGATTCATCTGATAACGGAATACCATCTACTACAAATAACGGATTATTGTTTGAGCGTATAGAGTTAGAACCTCTAATTCTTATTGCCGCGCCAGCTCCTGGTTCACCACTAGACAAGGAAATTTGAACACCTGCTGTTTTACCTTGTATTAGTTGTTCAGGTGAGGAAATAACACCTCCATTAAAATCTTTTGATTTCACAGAAGAGACAGATCCTGTAGCATCTTTAATGGTCGTAGAACCATAACCAATAACTACAATCTCATCTAAAGATGTTGCATCTTGTTTCATAATTAAATTAATTACAGCTTCAGACCCTACGGTTCTCTCCTCTTTTTTATATCCTAAAGAACTAAATACTAGTACCTCTCCAGCGGTTGCTTTAATAGAATATTTACCATCAAAATCTGTTAGAGTACCTGTTTCAGTTCCTTTAACTTGAACACTAACTCCTGGTAATGGTCCCGATTGCTCAGAAACAGTACCTGTTATCTTTTGTGCGTATACTGCACTTCCAAAAAGAAAAATGCTGGAAAATAACAAGTTTTTTAAAATTTTACTTTTCATAGCTGTTATTAATTAGTTTTTATTAATTGTGTAGTTTAAAAGACTTTTATTATCATATTGAAGATAATTTAACTTTTAATTAAAACAATAATAATGTTTTTATTGAATTTGGATGTTGTTTAATAATAAAAACAGTAAGTTTTTTAACCGAAATCGGTTTCGTAATTTTTTATTTTTTAATCTTATTTTCAATTCATAAATTCCAAACAAAACCTTAGTTTTGTTTGAGATGTCTAAAATAACCCTAAACAAAATTTCTAAGATTTTGGGAATTTCGAAATCAACAGTTTCGAAAGCCCTAAATAATTACGCGGACGTCAGCCCAGTTACTAAAAAAATGGTGCTAAATTTAGCAGAAAAATTAAATTATAAGCCAAATGTTTTTGCTCAAAATTTAAGAACTCAAGAATCGAAAATAATTGGACTTATAATTCCAGAAATAATACATTATTTTTTTTCTACTATAATTGCGAGTGTCATCGAAACAGCAGAAACTTTTGGTTACTCTGTAATTGTTGTGGAGTCAGATGACGACTATAAAGGAGAAATAAAGCAATTAAAGGCTTTACTAGACAAAAATGTTGATGGTATTTTGCTGTCTCTTGCAGATAATACCGTTCATCTTAACCATATTAAAGAGGTTATTAATGAGGGGATTCCTTTTGTATTGTACGATAAAATATCGAAATTGATAGATTGTAATAAAGTAGTAATAGATGATGTGAAGGCAGCACAAATGGCGACACAACATTTAATAGATATCGGTTGTAAAAAAATAGCTCTTATTAGAAATCATTTAAAATCTCAAACTACAATTGATAGACAAAAAGGGTATAAAAAAGCACTTTTAGAAAACGGTTTTGAATACGATAGGACGTTAGATTTTGAAGCTGTTGACGTTTCTTTTAATTCAGGTAAAATAGCTGCTGATATTATTTGTAAAAACAATAAAGATGTAGATGGTGTCTTTGCAGTAACCGATTTAATGGCTATCGGTGCACTGCAAGCTTTTAAAGAAAATAAAATAAACGTTCCAGAACAAGTTTCTGTAATTGGATTTAGCAATTGGTTTTTATCTCAGATTACCACGCCTCATTTGTCTACAGTAGATCAACCAGGTTTTGAAATTGGCAAAGTTGCTTTTAAATTACTTTACCAAGAAATTCAAAATAAAAAAAACAACATTAAAGAGGCTTCTAAAACAATTGTAATTCCAACAACAATAATTTCTAGAGAATCTACAAAATAACTACTTTCTACTTTTATTTATATTGACATCTTTACAAAAGCTCTCTGACCCAAATATTCCGATAACTAACACCACTATTATCCCCATGATCTTGCAGTTTGATAGGTGCTTTTCCGTGTGCGTTATTTTTTGGCCAACCGATATATTCTGTAGTTCCTTTTATGATAACATGATCTTGAATTAAAACACCGTTGTGTAATAAGGTAACTGTAGCAAGTTCCGTTATTTTTTCTTCAGAATTAAATTTTGGCGCGTGATATATGATGTCGTACGAATTCCAACTTCCTGTTTCTGATGACGCTCTTGCTAAAGGAATAGCTTGCTTATAAATAGATCCAACTTGTCCGTTTACATACGTGTCATTATCATTATTATCTAAGATTTGTATTTCGTATCTGTTTTGAAAGAAAATACCGCTATTGCTTCTATTTTGTCCGTTTGCTCTAATCTTTTTTGATGAACGCCATTCGACATGAAGTTGAACAGAACTAAAATTTCTTTTGGTTTGAATATCTCCTGTTTTATCTTCAACGGTCATACTTTTATCGCCATTTAAAATCCATTTTACAGCGGTAGAATCGATAGAAGAAGTCCATTCATTAAAATTAGTACCATCAAAAAGTATAATGGCATCCGAAGGAATTCTTGTGCTAACATCTACAGAAACGATTCGTGGTTTTGGTTCCCAAATCTCTGTCGCTTCTGGTTTTGTAGGCTCCTCTTGTATTTCTTTAACATTTATGGCTTTATTTTGACATGCACTTAGCGTTATGGCAAAGCAAAAAAGGAGTAGTATATTTTTCATATTTTTATTTTTAATTTATAAGGATGACAAACATTCGTAATTTATTTTAGAGACCCAAGATTCTTCTCAATTCATCTTTATCTGTATTTCTGCCACCTGCAAAATCATCAAATCTCTTTGTGGTGGATTCTATAATATGTCTCTTGATGAAATCTACACCTTCTTTTGCACCTTGTTCAGGACTTTTAACAATACATTCCCATTCTAAAACAGCCCAAACATCGCAGCCGTATTCGGTTAATTTAGAGAACACGTTTTTAAAATCTACTTGGCCATCTCCTGGAGAACGGTAGCGTCCTGCACGGTTTTTCCAATCGTTATAACCACCAAACATTCCTTTTTTTCCTGTAGGATTAAATTCGGCATCTTTCACATGAAACGATTTTATAAATTGATGATAATGGTCTATATATTTTAGATAATCTAATTGTTGCAATACAAAATGTGATGGATCGTATAAAATATTTACCCTCTTATGATTTCCTGTTGCTTCTAAAAAACGTTCAAAAGTATCACCATCATGGATGTCTTCTACGGGATGTACTTCGTAGCAAACATCAACACCATTTTCATCAAAAGTATTTAAAATAGGAAGCCACCTGTCTGCTAATTCCTTAAATCCCATTTCGACTAATCCTTTTGGTTGTTGTGGCCAAGGATGCATTACCGGCCAAAGTAAAGAACCTGAAAAAGTTGCGTGTGTATTTAAGCCTAATCTTCTGCTTACAATGCCTGCTTTTTGCATTTGATCTGCTGCCCAAGCGGTTCTTTTTTTTGGTTTTCCTTTTAATTCTTTTGGTACAAAAACGTCAAATAGAATGTCATGTGCTGGATGCACTGCTACTAATTGCCCTTGTATGTGTGTAGATAATTCTGTAATTTCTAATCCATATGCATTTATTTTTCCTTTAAATTCGTCGCAATATGTCTGACTATTTGCAGCAATATCTAAGTCGATGATTGAGGTGTCTAAAGTTGGAATTTGGATGCCTTTATACCCCAAGTTACTTGCCCATTTGCACAAACCCTCTAAGGTGTTAAAAGGTGCAACCTCGTCCATAAATTGAGCTAGAAACACAGCAGGTCCTTTTATTGTTTTCATTATCTAGATTGTTAGATTATTGGATGTTTATTTGGTGGAAATTCATAGGAGACTAATTATTGTCAATGGCAACCCAAATATTTCCTTTTTTATGAGATTCAACCGCTTTTTCTATAAAGTCCATACCCCGAATTCCATCTATTATTGTGGGGAATTCCCCAGCATTATAGGGCTCTTTATTGATGGCTTTTGCAATGCCTTTGTAAATATTTCCCATAGAATCAAAAATTCCCTCTGGATGACCAGGTGGTAATTTTGTGCCCTCTAAAGACAATTTACTGTTGTAGGCATGTCCTGGTTTTAGAACTTGTAGTGGCTTTCCATCCTCCATTAAATATAAGTAATTTGGGTTTTCTTGATCCCATTTTAAACCCGCTTTATCGCCATATATTTTTATTACAAAACTGTTCTCTTCTCCGGTTGCAATTTGACTTGCACAAATAACACCTTTTACGCTGTTTGAAGCACGTAATAAAATGGTGCCATCTACATCCATTGGATTGTCATCATAGACATGATTTAAATCTGCTAGAACACTTTCAATTTTAACCCCTGAAACATATTCTAGCATGTCAAAAGAATGGGTGCCAATATCTCCAATACAGCAACTAATTCCAGATTTCTCTGGGTTTAACCTCCATGTTGATGCGCGTTTATCTTTGTCATGAATAATAGGATTTATCCAGCCTTGATAGTATTGTGCATCTATTTTTTGCACCTTTCCTATTTCACCATTTAAAACCATTTCTCGCATTTGTCGAATCATCGGATAGCCTGTGTAGGTGTAGGTTACTGCAAAAACAGTTTTTGCTTTTTGTAAGGTAGCATATAACGTTTTTGCCTCATCGTACGTAGTTGTCATTGGCTTCTCGCAAATTACATGAAAGCCATTTTGCAACAATGTATTTGCCATTGGAAAATGTAAAAAATTCGGTGTTAAAACAGAAACTACTTGAATTCGTTTTTCAGGAGGAAGTTTTATTTCTTCAGCAATAAAAGTATTAAAATCTTTGTAAATTCTATTTTCATTTAGTCCTAATTGTTTGGAAAAAGCGATATTATCTTCCCATTTCGGATTAAAAACACCGCCAACAATTTCATATTTATCAAACATATTTGCCGCTACTCTATGAAGAATCCCTATCAAAGAGTCACCACCACCACCAATAATACCCAATCTTATTTTTACGTCCATTTTATATTTTATTCTTTGTATTCAATTTTTTCATCTTTAAATAATAACCCAAAAATAACAAATACTGCTGCGGCAAATAAAGCAGGGAATATCCATATATCTTGCCAACTGTGTGAAGCATCTGCGAATACATTTGCATCTACAATTTTACCGGCTACCCAAAAACCAACCAACATACCAATACCGTATGTTGCTAGCGTAATTAAACCTTGTGCAGCACTTTTTACTTTTTCGCCTGCTTTAGAGTCGGTGTAAATTTGACCCGACACAAAGAAGAAATCATAACAAATTCCGTGCAATGCAATTCCTGTAATCAACATAAATGCCAACTCACCAGAATTTCCATAAGCGAATAATAGATATCTAAGCACCCAAGCCAACATCCCTATTAATATTGTTTTTTTAAATCCGAATTTCTTAAAGAAGAAGGGCAATAACAGCATAAAAACAACTTCAGATACTTGTCCTATGGTCATTTTACCAGTCGGATTTTCAACTCCTATTTCAGATAAAAAAGGATTTGCATTTTGGTAATAAAAGGCCAAAGGAATACAAATTAAAACTGAAGAAATAAAGAATACTAAAAAGTTCCTATCCTTTAATAATTTTAAAGCATCTAATCCTAAAATGCTAGCAATAGAAACTTTATCATCTTTACTTATATTTGGGGGCGTTTTAGGTAAGAAAAAACTAAAAACACCCAAAACAG
Organism: Arenicella sp.; assembly: GCA_047614925.1. Taxonomy (GTDB): domain Bacteria; phylum Bacteroidota; class Bacteroidia; order Flavobacteriales; family Flavobacteriaceae; genus Polaribacter. Next base: position 2,769 of record JBLHIE010000043.1, on the reverse strand, counting down.
CAGATACAATGGCTGTCATTAAAAAAGTATTTTGTAGCATTCCGGCTGCTGCATTTTCTTGAGAATCCCAATGAAAATAATAGCTAATTAATAAGCCTGCCAGTATCCAACCAATGGTTCCCCAAACTCTTATGAATGAAAATTCTTTTGCAGGATCTTTCATTTGTTTAAATGCTACCGAGTTTACCAATGCTAATGTAGGCATATATGTTATCATATATCCTAACACATATGGGTAAAAAGAGGTGAAGTCTGTTGCTCGAAACATCTGATACATTAAAACGGCACCTATGATATGTAAAACACCTAATATTTTTTCAGCATTAAAAAACCGGTCCGCAATAAGACCGATAATAAAGGGAGCTATAATTGCACCCCAAGATTGTGTAGAATACGCCATTCCCGTTTCTGCCCCGGTTGCATTTAAATTGTTTCCCATAAAAGTACCTAAGGTTACAAACCATGCACCCCAAATAAAGAATTCGAGAAACATCATAAAAGACAATTGCAGTTGAATTGATTTTTTCATTGTTAGAAATTGTGTAATGGTTGAAATGTATAATTATGTTTTTGTGAAAAATAAAACCAAATTTTTAAGCTCTCGGGTCTTTAAAATTAGTTGAATGCTTTTGCTGATTTTAAAAGTAAGTCTTTAATCGCGATAAGGCCTTCTTTTTCTGGCAACCTAGTACCTTCGTATTCTACACCAATGTAGCCGGTATATCCAGCTTCTCTTACCATCTTAATAATCCTTGGAAAATCTAAGGTAGTTTCATCCCCATTCTCGTCAAAGTCGTAGGCTTTTGCACTGACAGCCTTTGCCTCTGTTAGCATCATTTTAATACCCTGATATTTGTCTGGATACTTTTCTGCACATGCTCCCCATTTTGCATTTATATCTTTTCTTTTTGTACACCAATTTCCGAAATCTGGTAACGTGCCACAATTAGACATATTTACTTTTTTAATAGCCTCCATCAATACAGGTACGTCTGAAGATAACCAACCATGATTTTCACATAAAACATTAATATTTTTAGTAGCTGCATATTTAGAAAGTTTGGTTAAACCGTCTACTACAGCGGGTACCCAAAGTTCTGGGTCATTGGTTCCAAAAGTGTTTACACGAATAGCATGTGCGCCCAATTTTGCAGCGGCATCAATCCATTTTTTATGATTTTCTACAGCAGCATTTCTAACAGTTTCATTTGGGTCTGCGAGATCACCCTCACCATCAACCATAATTAAAACATTTTGCATTCCATGTTTATTACTCAATGTTTGCAAAGAATCAATAACTGTATCAAAACCCAATGCTTCTATTTGTTTTGCATATATATGATTCACGTATTCTAGTCCTTCAAAACCCATTTCTTTTGACATTTCAGCAAACGTAAAAGGATCTACACCTTGATCATTAAATGTTTTATGAAGTGACCATTGTGCCAAAGACAATTTAAAGAAAGGTGCCGTGCTTATTGCATTTTCTTTTGTTTTTTTATTGGGATTGCTTTTGCAAGAAGTGGCAACAAATAAAAGGGTAATAACGTAAAATGCTATTTTTTTTAAGGCAGTAGAATTCATTTTTTTTTGTTAAAATTCGATTAAATATATTAATTTTTGAATCATATTTTAACATATCGTAAAAAAAACTAAAAATTGCACATCGAAAACGGTTTCGGTAATGTTTAACACTATTTACAATGCTTACTTAAAAGATATTAAATTTCTTTGACTACTTTACTACTCTAAAAAGACAATTACAAAAAAAAATAGACTAATGAATACGATAAATAATAATTTAAATTCTTTCGATGCAATTGTAGTTGGAACAGGAATTTCTGGTGGCTGGGCAACCAAAGAGCTTTGTGAAAATGGACTAAAAACACTAGTTTTAGAAAGAGGCCCCATGGTAAAGCACGTAGAAGATTATCCAACGGCTTATTTGGATCCTTGGGACATGCCAAATGGAGGAAAGGCAACACAGGAAATAATTGATAGAAAACCGAAACAACACAGAACAGGATATACAACCCAGGTGGCTCGTGAACACTTTTTTGTAGACGATTTGAAGCATCCATATAATGAAAGCAGACGTTTTGATTGGATTAGAGGATACCAAGTAGGAGGAAGGTCTTTAATGTGGGGAAGACAAAGTTATCGTTTGAGTGATATTGATTTTGGTGCTAATAAAAAAGACGGGATTGCAGTAGATTGGCCAGTCCGGTATAAAGATATCGAAAAATGGTATGATAAAGTTGAAGAATATATTGGTGTCAGTGGAGAGAATTTAGGATTGAAACAATTGCCAGATCAGAAGCTTTTAAAACCAATGAATTTAAATTGTGTAGAAGAGGTTCTAAAAGAAAAGTTAGCTACAAATTTTGATGACGGTCGTTTATTAACTATTGGAAGAACGGCGCACATTACGGAAGGAACAAAACCTGGAGAAGGCAGAAGTACTTGCCAATATAGAAACAGATGTATGCGTGGTTGCCCGTATGGAGCTTATTTTAGTAGTAATTCTTCTACATTACCGGCAGCAGACGCTACGGGTAATATGACTTTAAGGCCTAACTCTATTGTGCATGAAGTAATTTATGATGCTATTACTAAAAAAGCAACTGGTGTAAGGTTGATAGATGCAGAGACAAAAGAAACACTGGTATACAATGCCAAAGTTATTTTTCTATGTGCATCTTCTATGGCGTCTGCTTCCATTTTATTGCAATCGAAGTCAGCGCGTTTTCCAAACGGATTGGGAAATGA